>NZ_SISL01000085.1:0-17447 GCF_004307965.1 Verrucosispora sp. SN26_14.1
CGGGGCCGTCCGCCCCGGCGGGCCGGTGGAGGTCGGTCGGGCGCCGGGCTGGTCGTCGACCTCGCCGGACCGAGGGGCCGGTGCCACGGTGGGCGCGTCGGTGGGGGCGGTGTCCGTGGGCACGACGGCCACGGATCCGGGCGTGGGGTGCGGGTCCAGGCCGGACGGCTCGTCGTCGAGTTGCGCCAGGGCCAGCGCGAGGGGTCCCACCCGGTCGCACTCGTCGAGGCACTCCGTGCAGCCGGCGAGGTGCACCTCGAATGCCGCCTCGGAGTCGGTGTCCAGCGCACCGGCCAGATAGAGGGCGCAGGTCTGCCGCGCTGCTGCGTGGTCGTTGTCGAGGTCAGTCATCGGGCAGGTCCGGATCGGCGCGGTGCTGCGGCGGATGGCACATGTCATACCCCGTCCGTCGGCCCGACGATGGCGCGCAGTGCCCGCAGCCCGTAGTGGGCGCGGGACTTGACCGTACCCTCGGGGATGTCGAGCCGGGCGGCGATCTCGGCGGTGGACCGGCCGTGGAAGTACAGGTCGATCAACACCGTACGCTGCTCCGGCTTGAGCCTCGGCAGGGCGTCGTGGACGGTGTGCACGGCGACTATCTCCTCGACGTGGTCGGTCGTGGTCGGCATCCGGGAGACGTCGACGGCGCCGACCTCGGTGGGGCGGGCCTGTCGGGCCCGCGCCGCGTCGATCGCGATCCGTCGGGCCACGATGAACAGCCAGCGGCGCTGGGTCTCCGGGTCCGACGACAGGTGGTCGATGTTGCGCCAGGCCCGGACCATCGTCTCCTGCAACAGGTCCTCGGCGATGTGTCGGGCCCCGAGCGAGAGCTTGAGCAGGAAGCGGAACAGCGGTTCGGAGTGGGTCTCGTAGATCAGGCTCATCCGGGTGTCGGGTGTCGGTGTCTCGTCCGGTGTGGCTGAGGCGTCCGCACCGGCCCCGCTCGACACCGTCGCCACCGACCCGCCTTTCCTGTCCGGCCACCGTCGATGCCGGGGCGGGGCGGATTCCGTGGCCCTGCCCGGCTTCGTGTACCGACGGCGCGGGCGACAGCATACGGGCGTCACCTGACGATCCTGTTTCGACTCGCGCATGGTCGCCGATGTCACATGTGGACAGTCGCTCGGGCCCGGACGTCGTCGACTCGCAGGGTTCGCAGGTCGTCGACGCTGGGGGCGGTGACCGAGCGGAGCCGGCGCGCCTGCCGGGTGACCACCTCGTCGAGCAGTTGTCGGGCGTACCGGCCGTTGCCGAACGTACGCCCGGTCTCCACCTTCTCGAAGTGGCCGCGCAGGGCCGTCAACGTGTCACCCGGGCATTCGTAGCCGCTGGCCCGGGCCAGCCCCTCGAAGATCGCGACGAGTTCGTCCGGCGAGTAGTCGTCGAAGTGGATCCGGCGGGTGAACCGGGACTGCAGGCCGGCGTTGGCGGCCAGGAAGGCGGCCATCTCCGCCTCGTATCCGGCGGCGATCACCACCACCTCGTCGCGGTGGTCCTCCATGAGCTTGACCAGGGTGTCGATCGCCTCCCGTCCGAAGTCGTTGCGGGCGTCCGGCGGCGCGAGGGTGTACGCCTCGTCGATGAAGAGGACACCGCCACGGGCCCGTTCGAACGCCTCCTTGGTCCGGTGCGCGGTGTGGCCCACGTACTCTCCGACGAGGTCGGCGCGGGCGACCTCGACCAGTTGCCCGGCCGGCAGCACCCCGAGCGCGTGGAGCAGCCGGCCGTAGAGGCGGGCGACGGTGGTCTTGCCGGTGCCGGGTGGGCCGGAGAAGACCAGGTGTCGCGAGACCGACGGGGCGGGCAGTCCGGCCCGGACCCGTTGGCGGATGTTGGCGAGCAGGTCGATCAGTTCGGCCACCTCGCGTTTCACACCGGCAAGTCCGATCATGTTGCCGAGTTCACCGAGCAGCATGTCCAGTTCGGAGAGTCGGGGCGTACCCGGGCTGCCCTCGGCTTCGGGCGCGACACCGAGGTCCTGCGGCAGAAGTTGGGCCAGTTCCACGCCGGAGGAGGCGCCGGCCTCGGAGAGCCGGAACGCCTGCCGGCCGATCATGTCCTCGAACACCTTGCGGGCGACCCGGGCGTTGCCGAACGACTCGCCACGTGGCATCGCCCGGAACCATCCGGTCAGCGCCAGGCGGGTGTCGTACTCCAGGGAGTAGTGGTGGGTGCTGCACAGCCGCTCGACGATGGTGACCAGCTCGTCGTCGGTGTAGCTGTCGAACTCCACGGTGCGGGAGAAGCGGGATGCCAGCCCCGGATTCGATTCGAGGAAGGCCCGCATCTGCGGGGAGTATCCGGCGACGATCACCACCACCTCGTCGCGGTGGTCCTCCATGAGCTTGACCAGGGTGTCGATCGCCTCCCGCCCGAAGTCGTGACCGCCGCCGCCGTCGACCGGGGCCAGCGTGTACGCCTCGTCGAGGAACAGCACGCCACCGATCGCCTCGGTGAACCGTTGCGTGGTCTTCACCGCCGTGCCGCCGACGTGTTCGGCGACCAGGTCGGCGCGGGACACCTCGACCAGTTGTCCGCCGGGCAGCACCTGGAGGGCGGCCAGGATCTGGCCGTAGAGGCGGGCCACCGTGGTCTTGCCGGTGCCGGGCGCGCCGGCGAAGACCATGTGCCGGGACATCGGCGGCATCGGCAGGCCGGCGGCACTCCGTCGCTGCGCCACCCGGTGCAGTCCGACCAGGGTCGCCACCTCGCGTTTGACCCCGGCGAGTCCGACCAGCGCGTCGAGTTCCGCCAACAACGGGGTGGCCGGGTCGCCGCCCGATCGGTCCGGCCCGTCCACGGCGGCGGTTGGTTCCGGTGCCGGGATGCCGGTCGTCGTCGGGGCGGGCCGGCCGGCTGGCGCCGGGCCGTCCTGACGTGGGTCGCCCTCCGCCGGTACGGGTCCGGTCCGGCGCACCTGTCGGCCGGCGTTGCCGCGGACGGTCGTGCCATCCATCGGGACCGGCTCCAGCGTCTCCACCACCACGCCGTCGCCGGCGTTGTCGAAGATCTCGCACCGGTCGAGCCGCCCCACGGACCGGCCGGCGAACCGGATGCCGGAGCCGGCGCAGCCGTGCACCCGAGTGTGGGCCAGCCGAAGCCGTGCCCCGGAGCCGACGTCGGCACCCGACCCGCCGGTCTGACCGACGTCGCAGGAGGTCGCGGTGACCGATCCGCCCTCGTCGACGAGCAACCCGACACCGCCGCCACGGATCCGGCAGTCGGTCAGGGTCAGCGCGCCGTCGGCGGCCACCCGGACCGTGGCCGTGCCGCCGGTGAACGTGCCGCCCTGGACGGTGCCCCGGCCGCCGTCGACGGATTCGACGGCGTGGCCGGCGCAGTCGCGGACCGTCGCGTCGGTCAGCACCGGGTCCGCACCGGCGCGCACCAGGAATCCGGTCCGGCCGCCGTCCACGCTCACCCCGGTGAACGCGCCACCGACCGGACCGTCGAGCAGCACCGCGATCCCGGCACCGCCCTCGATCCGACCGCCCTCGACCCGGGGTGCGGCCGATCCGGTGACGGCGAACGCAGCCGCCCGGGTCGCGCTGATCCGGCAGTCGAGCAGCGCGCCGGTGGCGTTCTCCAGCACGATCACGCCGTGGCCGGCGGTGCCGGTGACGGTGCACCGACGGGCGGTCGGATCGGCGTCCCCGGAGACGACGACGCCGTGCCCGCCGAGGTCGCGGAACTCGCAGTCGTCGAGGACCGGCCGACCGCCGGTGACGATCAGCCCGGAGCCTGGGCTGTCGTGCACGACGCAGCGTTCGACGCGTACCGCGCCGTCCTGCTCGACCGCGACGGCCGGGCCGTCGACCGCGCTGATGTCGCAGCCGACCACCAGGCCCCGACCGGCACGGGTGGACAGCACCCCCACGCCCCGCACGTCGGTGACCGTGCAGTCACGCAGGACCGGGTCGGCGCCGCCGGCGATGACGACGGCAGCCGCTCCCACGTCGCGCACGGTGGTGCCGGTGACCGTACCGGCCGCACCGCCGTCGATCAGGAGACCGGCGCCGCCCGGATTGCTGAGTAGGCAGTCGCCCAGTTCGAGGCGACCGGCGGCGACGTGCACGCCGACCACCGCGTCGGCGCGTACCTCGCACTGGGTCATGCGCAGCGTGCCGGTGGCGATCTGGACCGTCGGGAAGGCCTCGTCGCCGCCGGTGAGGACCAGCCCGCGCAGCACCACGGCGCCACCGGCTTGGAACACCGCCGGACCATCGACGCCGTGTACGGTGACCGACCCCCGACCGTCCTCGGCGACGAGGGTCACGTCGCCGGTGAGTCGTAGCCGTTCCCGGTAGACGCCCGGCTGCACGGCGACGGTGGCGCCAGGCCGGGCCAGCGCGAGCGCGTCGGAGATGGTCGGCAGGCAGTCCGGATCGGTCTGGGAGACCGACAGCACACCCTGGCTCACGGTCGGGTACCTCCACGTTCGGGCTCGGATGCCGGACCGGTGGCATCGCAGACGAGACGCCGGCCGTCGTCGTGCAGGCCGGGCGCGAACCGCAGCAGCCGGTGGGTCGCGTGCGGGGCGGCGGTGTCGGGCGGTGGCGGGGCGTCCTGTTCCAGTGCCTGACGCAGCCGCTCGCGCATCCGGCCGACCGCGTGGGCGGGTTGCGACCCGACACCGGTCAGGTCGCCGAGCAGCACCCGGGCCGGTCGGTCGTCGGTCTCGGCCGGGTCGACCGCGAGCACGACGAAGCGGCTGCCGGGCGGGAAGAGTGCCCCTGATCCGAACCGGTCGACGCGGCGGGCGGTGGCCGACCAGACGGCGAACTCCACGGTGGTCGCCGGGGCCGGCCGCCGGACCAGATCCACGTCGACGAAGGCGGGCTCGACCAGTTCGTCGCCGGGCCGGTAGCCGGCGAGGACCGGGGCGGGGACCTCGCCGTGGGCGTGCACCGCCCCGAGGACGGTGGGCAGCCGACGCAGTCCGTGCAGGGCACCCCGGGCGAGCAGTAGCCGGTCCGGGGTGTCGTCGGTGCCGCCGCGCAGGGCGGCGTTGATCCGGTCGCGCTCGGTTCCGCAAAACGCGCACAGGGCGACCAGTGCGGCGACCACGTCGGCGGCGGTGCCGGCGGCCCGGAGTCCGGGCTCCTCGGCCAGCACCCGGGTCACCATCCGGGCGTATCCGTCGTAGCGGCCGTCGAGCACCTGTCGGAGCCGGGTCCGGTCGTCCGGGTCCCACCTGTCGTCGAGCCTGCGGACGACGGCGCGGGGCGGGACCGGTCCGGACGCCCGCTCCGGGTGCGGGCCACCCGGGCTGGTGGGCCGGTGCGGCGGCCGGGCTGCCCCGGTATCCGCCGGTACGTCGGGCGATGTCTCGCCGGAGGCCAGGACCGACGGAACACCGGCCTGCGTGTTCCGGACCGGGTGCACGGGGATCGGGACGAAAGCGTCGGTGACGGGCCGAACGGGGGCGGCTTGCGCCGAGTCGGTACGGCGCGGCTCGGGGTTGGTCGGGTCCGGCGGGTCTGCCGGCGCGGGTGCCGGGACCAGCGCCGGATCGGGCCTCGGTCCGTCCGGGAGCCGGGGGCCCTCGGCGGGTTCGACGGCCTTCGGCGCGCGCCACCGGTCGCCGTCGCGCAACTCGATGAGCATGGCAGGGGCCAGTGGCGTCGGTCCGTCGCTCGCCGCAGGGCCCTGCGGCACCGGGGCGACGGGCAGCGTTGCACCGACCTCCTGCGCACGTGGTGCGGTGGGACCGACGCGGGGCGGCCAGCGATGGAACGTCGCCGGGGTCGTCAGGGTGCCGTCGGCGGCGGCGGTGACGATGTCGGTGCAGACGAGGATCGGTTCGCCGAGGGCGGTGGCCAGTCCACCGAAGATCAGTCCGGCGGCGGCCGGACCGGTCGGTGCCGTGCCGGTGACGACCAGCACCATCGGCTGGTGATCGTCGGCCCGCACCGTGGTGAGCAGGGTGGCCAGGGTCGCCGGTGGTACCGGCCGACCGACGATCCGGAATCCGGTCGGGCCGACCTCGATCTCCACCACGAATCCCGCTGCGGCGGTCCCGGTGGCGGGCGCACCGGTGACCGGTGAACCGGTGTCCAGCAACGACCAGCCGGTGGCGGTGCGTCGACCCGGCGGGGTGGGACGGGTCGACGGTGCCGGGGTGGGCCAGACATGGCCGGTTCCGGCCGGGCGGCCGGGTGGGTAGACCAGCCACTCGTACGGGCCGGTCAACCCGGTCTGGTCCACCGGCAGCGGGTCTCGTGGAATCGTCACCGCCTGACCGATCCGCTCCGCCAGTCCTCGTGCGGCCCGGTCGACGACGGAACGGTCGGCATAGTCACCGAGCGGCAGCAACCGGATCCCGTCGGCGCTGCCGCCCAGCTCCGCCCCGAGCACCCGGGACAGCACCACGAAGAACTGCGGCAGGGCGGTCACCTGCGGCGTACTGACCACCGTGATCCGGTCGGTCTCGGCGGGCAGCGACCCGACGAGGCGTACCACCGGGTCCCGGTCCTCTGCCGCGGTGCGCAGCAGCAGCGCGTCGCCGACCGGTTCGGTCAGCACCCCTGTCACCGCCACCGTCGTCGCGGCCATCCGCGGTTCTCCCTTCCGCCGGTGGTGGGCGTCCCGGCCCGAGTGCCCCCACTACGACCGCCGGACCGGTGCGGTTCACGGTCGGCGCGCAGTTTCCCGTCGACCCGTGGTCGTCGCCCACAGCGCGGCCCGGGCACGGTGCAGTGCGGCGGGCCCGACCTGGGGCGGGTGCGGGCCGCAGGCGCGCAGGTGGGCCAGGAAGGTGGGCCCGGGTGCGAGCCGGTGCCGGTCGAGGTAGTAGGTGACCATGTCGCTCCAGATCCACTCGCCGTCGGTGCGCAGGTCCGTGGGTACGGTCCCGGTCCGGGTGCGGTCCAGGGCGTCGTCCAGGAACGTCGCGGTGGTCAGCAGCGGCACACCGTACGCGAGACGGGTCAGCACCCGATCGCGGTCCGGCCCGTCGAGGCGGGGTTGGTCGGGGGCGAAGCCGGGCGACTCGGCGAACCGGACCGGGGCGGGTGGCCGGGATGTCCACAGCAGCGCCGCACAGTCCAGGGCGATCCGGTGCTGTGCGGGAAGGGTCGGCTCGTCGTCGAAGACCTGCACCAGTGGTGTGCTCTCCCCCGCCTCGCGGAGCACGGCCTGCAACCGGGCGGCGGCGCTCGGCAGCGCGCCGTCGGGTCGGTGCACGAGGTAGACGCGTCGGGGTGGGGTGCCGTCGGTCGGGTAGCGCCACGACCGCCACAGCGCCTCGACGCCGGTCAGCGCCGGCATCGAGGCGACGATCGCGGTGTCCACCGGGTCCGGTGCACCCGGGCCGACATATCCGCTGGTGAGGTCGAGGATGGCCGGCAGCCGCTGTTCGGCCAGCGCCGTGGGGTCGGCGGGCGCCAGCGCGTACATGGGTAGCGGCGGCCCGTCGGTGCGGCGGACCTCGGCGAGGGCGGCGGTGTCGGCCCCCGACGACGACAGCGTCTCGGAGAGTACGACGACGTCCGCGGCCGTCAGCGCGACGTCACCGGTCAGCGCGGTGAACACGACCGCTTCGGCCACATCGCGCACCAGGCCCTCGGCCAGCCAGGTGCGGGCCTCGCTGACCAGGTCGTCGGGGAAGTGCCCGTCGAGGCGGAGCAGGAGGTGGTGCAGCGCGAGAGAGGGATGCTCGGTCATGGTCCCGCCTGGAAGGTCGTGGGGAGGTGGCCGTGGACGGCGGCGAACCGGTCGGCGGCGGCCACCGGGTCGGTGCCCTGGACCAGTGCCTCCTGGACCCGGGTGCGCAGTCCGTCGAGAAACGTCGGGTCGACCGGTGGGGACAGGTCGTACCGCATGACGACGGCGTCGACGGCCTGGTGCAGTGCGGTCGGATCGAGATCGGAGCGGTGCCACCGGAGGCTGCTCCCCGACGCGGTGGTGCCGGACGGTGGCGGGTGCACGCCACCGGCCCACGTGGTGCCGTCGGCCGGTTCGAGGGACTGGAAATGGTTGAATGCACGGGCGACGTAGAGACGGTGGGGCGCCGACGGCTGCAACGGCTGGGGTGCCCCGGTCACGACCGGCACACGGCCGGGGCCCGCGTCGATGGGGACGACGACGAGGTCGAGGTCCAGTGCCAGCGCCAGGGCGGTCGGCACGTCGTCGCCGATCGCCGAGTTCCACAGGTCGCGCTGCCGCATCGCGGCCTCCAGCAGTTCCACACCGCTGGGTGCCCGGCCGTGCCGTTCCACGGTGTCGAGGATCCGTCTGACCACCTCGGCGTTGCCGGCCTCGCCACGATCGGTGAAGTGGACGGCCAGCATCCCGAGGATGTTGCGGTCGCCGCGGTCGATCCGGTCGGCAACCTCCCGGAGCCACTGCACCCTCGGCTGCCGTTGCTCCCGCTCGGCGACGGCGGTCCGCACGTGGTCCGCGAGGGTCCCAGCGGTGGCCGGGTCCTGGGCGGTCAGCAGGGCGAGCAGGTCCTCCCGGGTGAGGTCGTCGACGCCGACGACGCCGCGTGTCCGGGCGCGACGGCGTAGCTCGTCGAGCTCCGCCTCGGCACGCCAGGTCTCCCGGGTCTCGGCGGTGGCCGGCACGTACTCCCAGCCGGGGGTGAGTCGGGTGTCGGCGTGCTGATGGTGGAGCTGGTCGGCGATGATCTGGCCGGCGGTACGACCGAGATGTGGCTCGAACCTCGCCGGCTGCTGCGCTATCAGGTCGGCGGCATGGGCGCGGAGGTCCGCCGGGCCGGCCGGGTCGCCGGGCAGCGGGACGCGTTGCCGGCGGCTCGCTTCGAGCACCGCCCAGAACAGACAGTCGCGGTCGTCGGGAACGTCACGCAGCCGCAGTCGCCCGGCACCGGGCACGTCGATCGGGATTCCGCCCGGACGCCAGGCCCGGGTGCGTTCGCGCAACCGGCGCAGCTCGGCGTGGTCCGGGCTGTCGTGCGGCACGCGGGACAGCATGCGGTCGATGCGGTCGCGGAGGCCGTCGACCATCTGTCGGGTCTGTGCGACGGACAGCAGCCGCCGCACGTCGGCGATGGTCTGTCCGACCTCGGACCGGCTACCGTCGGATCGGTCCATCGGGGCGTTGGAGAGTCGCTGGTGACCGCCGGTGTCCTGCCGGGACCGCTGGTGCGGCGACCCACCGGTGTGGGAGGGGTCCTTCGCTGCGGCCGGGTCGCGGTCCTGATCGAGGCCCGTACCCGTTTGCCGGCCGTCGGTCGGACCGTCCCCGTCGGTCGGACCGTCCCCTGGTGGCGGTGGTCCAGGTGGGCGGGGAGATTCGCCGTTCCGGTCGACGCTGCGCAGGCCGTCGGTCTCGACGATGAGGAGACCCCGTTCCTGCCGCGCCTGCCAGCCGAGCGGCACCCCGTGCGTGTCCTCGTCGTCCTGGTCGGTGCGGTCGGCCCGCGTGGTCTCGTCGCGGCCGGATCGGTCGGGAGTGCCCTCGTGGCCGGCTCGCCGCGTCTCCGGCGGTGCGAAGATCCGGTCCAGTTCTCCCGGCGTCAGTCGCAGATACCGGGTCGGGTCCAGCTCGACGATCAGGGCGTGGGCGGTCGCGATCTGGTGGTTCAGGACCGAGCCGACCAGCGGGTCGGGCAGATGCGCGGGGACGGTGTCCGGGTCGAGGGCGAGGTAGGCGGCCAGCAGCGATTCGGCCAGGACCTCGCCTCGGCCGATCCAGTCGGGCGCGTCGTCGGCCGAGGCGGTGAGCCGGACCTCCTGCTCCGTCACCGTCTGCCGCCAGTCGTCGATCGCCTCCCAGAGTTCGAGCAGGTGTGTCCGTCGTTGCGCGACGGTGGCGTCGGCGGGGAGCCGGTCGACGATGTCAGCGAGTCGGGCGTGGTGGACGAACCACTCGGTCGGGGCCTCGAACCGCTGTCGACGCCATGTCGACACCGCCGCGTCCCGCTGCGGGACCTGGCCGTCCGGCGCCTCGCCGGAGCGGGCGACCCGATCGGTGGGGTCGCCCCGCGACGCGCCTCGTTCGAGGTGCACGGTGTCGATACCGAGCAGCGCGGACAGGTCGGCGGTGTCGCCCGACATGTCGACCGAGAGCAGTGGCCGGTGGCCGTCCTGTCGGAGCCGGTCCAGGAGGTACGCCTGGTCGGCACGGTCGTCGGCGTTCGGGTCGGCCGTCGGCGGCGCACCGGTCAGGTGGGGGTCGGTGAACAGGTCGGGACGGCGGTTCCGCAGGGCAGGGCCGGGGTCGTCGCCGATCAGCAGCACCCGTCCGGTCGGGTGGCGGTCCTGGTACTCCCGCGCGAGTTGTTCCAGGAAGGCGTCCGGCAGGTCAGGTTCGGGGGACGTGCCCGGTTCCGGTGCCCGGCGGCGGACCCAGAGCAGCATCACCGGCTGCCCGTCGTCGAGCCCGAGCAGGCGGATCCTGTCGTCGAGGTCGTTGCGGCGTTCCTGGGACAGCCCGCCGAGCAGGTCGGCGCGGAGCCGGTCCCGGGTGGCCGGGTCGTCGGGGCGGTGCGACTCGCTCGTGGTCGAACCTCTGCGACGGCCGCCGACGGGACGGGCGGTCCGTCGGCGACGGTGCTCGGCCGGGGGCGTCGGGGGGTCGGTGTCGGTCGACGGAGCCCGGGTGTGGGCCAGCCGGCGGGCGACGACGTGCGGATCGGTGCCGTCGAGCAGCGCGGCGGTGACCCGGTAACCGTGGTCGAGCAGCGCGGCGGCCGATTGTGGCGTACCGGCGCTGCGGCCGGCGACGATGGCGTCCACCCGGTGTCGGAGTGGGACCAGTGTGTCGGGGTCGAGTGCCGCGAGGCGCCGGTCGACGGTGGCCCGGTCGACCGGTGGCAGACCGGGCGGGGGTGCAGGCGACAGTGGCCGGTCGGTGAACTCGGAGGCGTACCGGGCGGCGGCTTCGCTCGTGCCGGTGCGCCAGGCGGCCTCGATCTCCTCGGCCAGGGCGAGGAGCGCGGCGGCTCGGGCCAGCAGGTGGTCGCCGCCGGCTCGACCGCCGGGTCCGACCAGACGGCGGAACTCCTTGTGCAGGTCGCGCCCGGCGGCTCTGCGGTGGAGCCCACCCGCGGTGTGCGTAAGCCTGGCTGCGGTGCGCTGGAGACCGGCCACGGTGTGCTGGATCCGGACGGACCTGGTCTGGAACCAGGCGCGGTGCCCTGCGCCGGGTGGTGGGAGCTGGTGACGCAGCACCCGACGCTGGGCCCGCAACACCGGGGTCAGGTCGGGCTCGGTGGGCGCGTTCGCCGTGACCTGGTCGAGCAGTGCGCGGGCGGCAGCGGCCAGGTCCACCAGCCGCTGGTCGACACCGGGTTGCCCGGATGGCTCCCGGCCCGCGTCGTCGCCCGTATCCGGAGTCAGCTCACCGCGACGCACCAGGTCGGCGAGTGGGACGAGCTGGTCCCGGTGCGCCCGGGCGGTCGCCAGGTGGCGCAGTTGGTCGACGGTGGCGGAACGCGGTCGGCGCAGCGCCGTCCGGAAGTCAGCGGTGTGGCGGTCCAGGGCGGTCGCCAGGTCCTCGGCGGTGGTCAGGGCGAGGGTGTCCAGGGCCTGGCCGCGATCCTGCTCGAACCGTCGTCGGGCTGCGTCGTTCTCCGGCAACGCCGGGATCCCGTGGGCTGTGGCGTCGGCCGGTTGTCGGTCGCGGCCCGCGGCCAGCCGGTCGGCGAGTCCCTCGGCGTCCGCTCTGGCCTGTAGGTATCGCTCCTGGGCCGCCCGGCTCTCGATCCGGGCCGCCGTGGCCTGCGCTTCGGCCTGGTCGCGCCGGCTGTCTGTCGCGTCCGGGGGAAGGTCGCGTAGCTCGGTCTCGGCGGCACGCCACTCGGCTGCCCGCTGCAACCAGTCGGCCCGGCTCGTCAACGCGTTCTCCCAGGCCGCCACCGTCGAGTCGATGGCGTGGCGGCGGGCCGGGTCGGTGTCGTCGAGCCAGCCGTTGGCCCGGGCGACCTCCTCGGGTACCTGCACCTCGATCGTGCCGGGCAGCGTCACCTCGGTGCCGGCCCGGTCCCCGAGCGGGTCCGTCGGCTCGCGGACCACGTGCCGTTCCTGCACCGTGAAGGTGAAGACCATCGTACGACCCCGGTACTTCACGTTCGAGCCGGTGTTGGCGGTCGCACCGGACCGGGCGGCGCTGCCCGAGCCGACTCCGAGCTGGCCCGGCATCGGCGCGTCGTGCCGGGTGACCGGGTTGACGCCGGAGGTCCCGGTGCGGAGGTCGACCTCGAAGCCGGCGAGGTTGCGGGACTGCGTCTGGGTGCTGGTCGCCACCGATACCTGTTTGGGTCGTTCCATCCGGTCGTCGGTGACGATCCGGGCCAGCGACGGCGGGCCGAGGCGCGCGTACCGTTCGAGGACCGCGCGGTAGCGCGGCGCGATACCGGGGCCGGTCAGTCCGGTCGTG
This sequence comes from Verrucosispora sp. SN26_14.1, assembly GCF_004307965.1. Taxonomy (NCBI): domain Bacteria; kingdom Bacillati; phylum Actinomycetota; class Actinomycetes; order Micromonosporales; family Micromonosporaceae; genus Micromonospora; species Verrucosispora sp. SN26_14.1. The sequence continues at coordinate 12,346 of NZ_SISL01000085.1, forward strand.
ACGCCCTCGTTCGCGATCCGGGGGTACTGGGCCTTGGACCATTCCGGGGTGGCCTGGTCGTGGACGGCTGCCGGGACGATGGACCGTGGGTTGCGCAGCGGGTCGGTGCCGATGGCCCGCTGGAGACGCGAGGTGCGCGCGTGGGCGGCGACCGCCATCCGGGCGGCGTCCTCGGACGCCCGCGCGGCGGGGAAGGACGTGACCATCGCCTCGGTCGGCAGGCGGGTGCCGCCGCGCTGCCACCGCCGTATGGCGTTCGGTTCGGTCTGTGCGGAGGTCAGGGCACGTGGTCCGCCGGTGGGCCGGTCTGCGGACGGCGGTTCGGGTGCGGGTTCGCGGACCCGCGTGGCGGACTCGGGGATCCGCAGTCGGATCGGTACCCGGATCGGGGTTGTGCGGTGCGTGTCCGAGGTGGTGACGGTCAGTTCGAGGATGCTCTCGAACTCGATCAGTGGTCCGGTTCCGGTGACGACGCGCTCGTCGACCGCAGCCGTGGCGGTGGACCGGTCCGCGTCACTCTGGTGTCCGAGGCGGGCACCGGGGCCGGCGCCGAACACTCCGCCGTGGTGTTTGGGAGGGTTCTCCGGGTCGCTGCCGCTGGTGTCCCGCCCGGGGACGTAGCTCCCGCTGACGTCCACGGTGATGCCTTTCGACCTGTCCACGGCGGCGGTGTGGTTGGCCTTCGTGTAGTACTCGATCTCGGTCGGGTCGGAGATGACCTCTGTCAGGCGCGGCGGGGTGAGTCGGGCCCGGATCCGGACGTCGACTCCGGTGGTCGTCCGCGCCACGAAGGCGAACCGGCGCATGCGTCGCCGGTCGTAGAGGCGTACCAGGAGGTCGTTGGAGAGCAGGCTGTCGACGAACGCGGCCAGGCCGAACCGGCCGAAGATCGCCTTGGCCCGGCCGACGTTGCCGAGCGGATCCCGCAGCGGCTCGTCCGGAAGCAGGTCGACGCCCTGTTCCCGGAGCCGGTCCCGGATCTGCTGGTAGAGGTCCGGGCCGCCCAGGTTGTCCACCCAGGCTCGGCCCAGGTCACCGGAGTCCAGCGTCAGGTTGTCCGGGATCCGCCAGGTCGGGGCACCGGTCGCCGGGGGTAGGTGGATGGTCTGCGGTGGGGTGGGTGGATCCGGCGGCAGCGGCAGAGTCGGGATCTGCCGGTCGGCGTTGGCCGGGTCGGCGTTGTGCTGTTCGATCCAGGCGTTGGTGGTGTGGATGTCGCGGAGGGCGACGGCGATGAGCATGCCGCTCTCGACCGACACCCGCTGGTGCCGGAGACCGATCGCGCCGGTGAGGAAGTCGGACGCACCGGCCCACCGGGTCCGTGCCGTCAGGTGCCAGTCGCCGTCGACCCGGTAGAACACGAACGGGCCGCTCTGGACGACGTTGCGTTCGGCACCACCGGTGTCGGTGACCGTCGTGGTACGCAGGTCGTCGTGCCACTGCACCCCGGGTTGCAGGCTGGCGTTGCCGGCGTAGTCGCCGTCGCCCCGGTGCCCGAACAGCCCGAACAGGCGCAGGGTGTGCATTCCCCCGGTGACCTGCGCCGAGGTGATCGGGTAGCTGCCCGCCATCGACGACTCGAGCTCCCAGGAACCGGGGTCGACCGGGCGGAAGGCGGTCGGCGCGAACGCGACCTGCAACGAGCCGAGGTCGTCGCGGAACACTCCCCCGGCGAACAGCGTGCCCGAGGTCTCGCCGGGGGTGATCAGGTTACGGGTCCGCCCGTTGGCGAACTCGGGGGTGAAGAACGCGTCGATCTGGCTACGGGACGCGGTGCCCGGGGCGGTCAGCACGTCGCCGTGCGGCAGCCCTTGGAGCAGGTCCAGCGCCGCGTCCCGGATCGGGGCGAGCGGACCGACGCCCTCGGTGTGGAACCGCAGCGGCAGGCCGGCGAAGGGCAGCGGCGGCGGTGCGGTCTCGGTGACGTCGTGGAGGACCGGGACTGCCCGGTCGTCCGTGGCACCGTCCGGCCGGGGGGCCGGCTCCTCGACCCCCATCCGGTCGGCCCACAACTCGGACAGCCAGATCCGCATCCGGCCGGGCCGAAGCCGGATGGTCTGCGGGGTGCCGGAGAACTCCAGGTGGCCTGCGCGCAGGTCCTGCCCGTCCGGCAACCCGACCCACTGCTGGTCACTGCGGTGCGACAGCAGACCTGCGGTGACGGTGCGGTACAGCGCCCGGGGGCGGGTGTACGACGACACCGTCACCTGGAAGTCGAGGTCGAGTTCGTACTCCCGGGCCGTGGTCCGGCCGTCCTTCGGCGTCGGGCTGACCGACATCTCCACCTGGGCGAGCTGCTGCCCGGTCGCCAGCTTGCGTCCGTTGGTGCGGGTGTACTGGTAGCCGACGCCGGCGGCGGCCAGCGCCCGAGACGACGGCTTGCGCCAGCGGTCGAAGAAGCCGAAGCGGATGCCGGCCTGGTAGTCGCGACTGACCGAGGTGTGGGCCTGCGCACGGTCGCCACCGATGTCGGTCTCCCGCATCGAGATCGACTGGGACTGGCCGGTGCGGCGTCCCGCGGTCCTGGTCGCGGTCAGCACGATCCGGACGTACTCGTTGCGGTACCAGCCGTACCGCTTCAGCTCCACCACGATCCCGGTGTCGAAGAGGCTGTCCACCATGGCGCGGACCGCCGGCTGGCTCAGGGTGGTCCGCAGAGACTCCTCGTTGCGGCGGTGTTCCATCAGCTCCCGCAGGGTGCGGATGGTGTCCACCGGTGCCGGTCCGTCGACGACGAAGCCCGGGTACGCCCGCAGGACGGTCTCGATGTCGGCGAGGACCTCGGCGAGTCCCGTCACGTCCCGTACCGCGCCGTCACCGAGCGGTCCGGTCACCACCTGGGCGTCGTCCGGCAGGCGGGCGCCCTGGCCGGTGGGCAGGTCCGGCGGCAGGTCGGTCGCCGCCCGGACGAAGAGGTGGTCGGGTTCGGTGGAGGCCTCGTCGATCCCGGCGCCCTGGATTCTCCAGGTGACCGGGTAGTCGCGTAGCTCGGTCTCGCCGGTGTAGATGACCGCCCGTTTGCGTCCGCCGCTGCCGCCGCCCAGCGCCGCCTGTTCCCGGCGGCCGGAGACCCCGACGCCGACCGACCCGGTCAGCGGTATCCCCGTCTCGTCGCGCGGCCCGTTCCACCCGGCCCGGAGCGCCGCCCCGAAACTCGCCGAGGCCGCCGCGCTGTGCTCGTTGGCGACCACCAGTTGAGTACTGTCGCGCAAGACCACGTCGGTGGCGGTGGACCGGAGGGTGTGCTCGGCGCTGCTGGCCGTGATGGTGAACGGCCCGGCGACCTCGTTGGTCGTCTCGTTCCACAGGGCCGGGATACGCAGTCCGCCGGTGAACTCCTCCAGTGCCGCCTCGACGTTGCGGGCGCTGAGCAGGCGGGACAGTTCGGCCCGGCTCGCCGAGCCGACCGCGAACAGCCCGGGTGGCAGCGTGCGCTCGGCCAGCCGCCACAGCTCGGGCACGACTGCGGCCTCGACCTGGTGGACCCGGGGGGTGGTCGACGGTCCGAGTCCTTCGGCGCGTTGCTCGTTGCGGTCGGCGACCAGGGCGTGCCGGGGGATCTTCAGGATCGCCTCGGTGGGTATCTCCCCGGCCGGGCCGACCTGCTGGTTGGTCCCGTCGGCGGCGCGTTCCCACAGCTCCAACCGGTACGTCGCCCGCGCCGCGATCCGGTCCGCGCCGTTGCTCGGCCGGGCCTGCCGGTGGGTCACCAGGGAGCGGAGCGTGGACAGTGCCTGCGTCAGGCGCCGGAGGGTGGCGTGCAGGTTGAGTCCACCGCCGACGAAACCGGGCTCGACGGCGCCGGCCGGGCTCACCGTCAGCGAGGCGTCGACGCCACCGCTCTTCGACTTGGTGATGCCGCTCGCGGTGGTGACCGCACCCGCCCGGTCGATCCGGGTCAGCACGGTGTCCGGGTCCTGGTCAGGGGTGCGGCGCAGTTCGTCGAGCGTCACCGAGACGCGGAGTTCGACCTGCCGACCGTCGACGGTGACCGGGACGTGCTCCCCTCGACCGACGAGCCCGTGCAGGTCGCCGCTGCCGTCGGCGTCGTTGTGCAGCCGGCGGAGGAACTCGTCGAGGCCGCGTACCTTCCGGCTGCCGCGCTGCCGGACGAGGTCACGCGCGGCCTGCTCGACCTCGGCGAGGCCGGTCACCCGGACCACCTCCGCGGCACCCAGGGAACCGGCGGTCAGGTAGCCGACCGCCACCAGGCCGTCGTCGAGCGAGTCCGGCGCGGGATGCTCCCCGTCCCGGTGGTCGACGGTGAGCAGTGCCGTCTCCTCGGCACTGGCGGTCCCGTTCCCCTCGATGCCCTCGGTCCTCGGCGGCGGGACGACCGTCTCGTCGTCGCCGTCGGAGTCCGTCCCGGTTTCGGCGGGCGCGTCCAGCCGTCCGCCGGTGGTGTCCGACGAGCGACCGCCGATCGGCACGTCCAGGCCCCGGACCGGGCCGTCGACCGGTACGCCGTCCGTGGTCGGGACGAACAGCACCGTGTCGGGCTGAATCGAGAGGTCGGCGAGCGTACCGTTCTGGCCGTCGAGGAAGACCACCCCGTTGTGGTCGTGGATCACGTTGAACGCGTGGGCGAAGTCCCGGCCCGCCCGGTGTACCACGACGATGCCCCGCGACCCCTGCGGCGCGGAGCGCATGACCCGGGTGACGGCGGCGAAGTCCGCCACGGCCACCGGTGCGCGGTCGCGGTAGCGGGTCAGGTGCTCCAGTGGAGCCAGCGTGGACGGTGACGACTGTAGGCGTTCACCGGGTCGCAGTTTCTCGGTGAACGCCATGTCGGTGACGATCGCCGTGAGTACGCAGTTGGTGCCGAACTCGCCCTTGCGACGCCGGAGCGGGTTGATCCCGGGAAGCCACGGGTAGTCACGCTGGACGACCGTGGCGTCCGGTCGGGGGTCGGTTCGCGGCGTTGCCTCGGTTCCCGACTCGGCGTCCCGCGCGCGGAGGTCCCCACGCGGTCCACCGTTCGTTTGCGGGGTGGTGTCAGTCGGGGTGGCGTCCGTCGGGGTGGCGTCCGTCGGGGTGGCCGGGCTGAGGCTCGATGCGCCGGTGCCGGTGCTCGCCCCGGTGGCAGCCGCGGTGGGCACGGC
>NZ_SISL01000086.1:0-17377 GCF_004307965.1 Verrucosispora sp. SN26_14.1
GGGCAACGTCCGGGCCGGGGGGCGGGCCCCGGCGGCGGAGGCCGGGGTTGCCACCCACGGCGGTACGAGCATCGCGACGGTCAGGACCGCGGCGAGCGTGGTGCGATCGATTGTCACGCATGAAGGATCGGGGAGTCGAGACCGGCTGTGAAGGTCCGACGACTATGGGTGATCCCACAGTCGGATCGGCGGCTCCCGCAACCCGTGCCCCCCGGGGGCTCGTCAGATCCAACCCGACCGTCGTCGCGGCGACGACGACCCTGGTGAACGGCCGCGTCCACCGGTGCAGGGGGCTGATCGTCGATGTCCAGCATCTGTCCAGCATCTGTCCAGTGGACAGTGGAACCTTCGTCAGCAATAGGGGAGAGGCCACCTCGAAAGGAGATCGGATGAGAATGCGTCTGATGGCCAACGTCGGTGTCGAGAACGGGCAATGTGGATTGGGGCGAGACGCGTGATGGCCACGACCTCATGGCAACGGCGCACGACCGTGCTGCTGGCGACAATGGTCACCGTGGCGGTGGGCTTCGCCTCGCCGGGCGTCGCCGCACCAGCGCCGGCGTCGGAGGCGACGAAGGTGACCGCTGGCAAGACGGAGATCAAGACGGCCACTGTCATCGAAGGAACCGCAGGTAAGGCGACGACCAAGACGGTACCCGACACCCGCAGCGGCATGTCCGCCGATCCGATCCAGGTGACGTGTCCTGTCTACAACTCGGCGTACGTGATCTTCTTCGACAACGGCGACGGGGTGTACGGCCCCGGCGACACGACGCTCGTGCACTGGCCGTTCACGGTGGAGTGGTGCTATCCGATCGACAACAACGCGACGACGCTGCCTGTCGTCTTCTACCAGGCCACCGAGGGCGCCGTCTGGATCAACCGCGCCTACCAGGTTTCGGTCGGTGGCGCATTGAACCGCAACACGACCCGCCGGTGGATACTGAACGGATTCGCCGAGGTCGTCACGACGCAGTTCAGCGGTCGGCAGTTCACGATCGCGCTGTGGCTGCCCGGACCGATCGGTAGCCCGGTCTACTACTACTTCCACCCGATCAACGAGCTGACAGTCGACGGCTTCGGAAACGCGGGCGGATGCGATCGCCAGGTCTATCCGAGTGGATGCCCGCTCTAAGGATGACGAGCCGGGGGCCGCGGTCATCGCGGCCCCCGGCTGCTTCGACGGTGTCCCCTGAGGACCGTCCCGCTCCCGCAGGGGCAGACAACGTCGCCGATCTATCTGGAATCTTGCTGGATGACGCACGAGAATGAAGACCTCGAGCATTGCTGCGAGGGAGTGCGGATTGCTTGTCATCCAGGTCCTCGGTCCCATCCGGCTCTGGCGCGATGGCACGGAGATCGGCCTCGGTCCGGCCAGCCGTCGCGCCGTGCTCGGTCTGCTCGTGCTCGCGAAGGGCCGCCCGTTGCCGGGTTCGCGCATCGTCGACGTGTTGTGGGGCGCACAGGCGCCCCCCAGCGCCACCAACGTGATCCAGACCCATGTGAAGCATCTACGCCGGCTCCTCGAACCCGACCGGCGAGCCCACCTGCCCAGCACGGTTCTGCCCTTTGTCGGTGGCGGGTACGCGCTGCGACTGGCGACCGGCGCGGTCGATCTCGACCGGTTCCACGACCTGCTGGCCGCCGCAGCGGAAGCGGACCGACACGGCGACAGCCGGAGCGTCGCGGCGCAGCTTGCCGACGCGCTCGACATGTGGCAGGGAGCACCGTTCGCCGATGCGCCCGCGCTCGAAGGGCATCCGATGGTCCGCTCGCTGCTCGACGAACGCCGCGCGGCGGTGGCCCGCTACGCCGACGTGATGCTGGCCCTGGGATCCGGCGACCGGGCCCTGCCGTTGCTGCGTGAGGAAGCGGCGACACACCCGTTGGACGAGGCGGTGCAGGCGCGGCTGATCCTGACGTACCACGCCACCGGTCGGCGTGCCGAGGCGTTGACTGCCTACGACGTCGCGCGCCGGCACCTGGCCGAGGAACTGGGCGTCGGCCCAGGGGCGGACCTCGTCGCGGCCTACCTGCGTGTACTCGATGACGAGGCACCCGTACCGCCGCTGGATTCACCGGCCGGCACAGCCCCCACCGCGCCGCCGGTCAACCAGCTTCCGGCGGAGGCCGCCGGCTTCACCGGACGCGAGGCCGAGCTGTCCGCCTTGGACGAGTTGGTCAGCGACCAGGGCACGGCGATCCGGATCGGCGTGGTCTGCGGCACCGCCGGGGTCGGCAAGACGACCCTGGCGGTGCGGTGGGCACACCGCACACGCGATCGGTTTCCCGATGGGCAACTGCATCTGGACCTGCGTGGCTACGATCCGCGCCGTCCCGTCTCGGCCAGGTCCGCGCTCGGACACCTCTTGGAGTCCCTTGGCGTCCTGGCCGCAGACATCCCGACCGACCTCGACCGCCGGGCCGCCCGGTACCGGGCCGAGACAGCGGGCCGCCGCCTGCTGATCCTGCTCGACAACGCCGCCTCCGTCGACCAGGTCCGGCCCCTGATCCCGGGTACGGGTGCCGCGACGGTCCTCATCACCAGCCGGGACAGCCTCGCCGGACTGGTCGCCCTGCACGGCGCCCGCCGCCTCATGCTGGATCTGCTCTCCTTCCCGGAGGCGCTGAAGCTGCTGCGCTCGCTCGTCGGCGTACGCATCGATCAGGAACCGGAGGCCGCGGCCGCCCTGGCTCGGCAGTGTGCACACCTCCCACTGGCCCTGCGGGTCGCGGCCGAACTCGCGGCGTTCCGGCCCGCAGAGCCGCTCGCCGGGCTGGTGAGCGAGCTCGCCGACCGGCAGCGGCGGCTGCGGCTACTGGATCCGGGTGGTGACGTGCGGGCGGCAGTAAGAGTGGTGTTCTCCTGGTCCTACCGGCAGCTTCCCGCGGAGGCGGCCCGGCTGTTCCGGCACCTCGGACTGCATCCCGGCCCGTCGTTCGACAAGGACGCCGCCTCCGCGCTCGCCGCCATGACGCGCACCGACGCCGCGCTACACCTCGAACTGCTGGCCCGCAAGCACCTCATACGCGCCGAACCGTCCGGCCGTTACGCCATGCACGACCTGCTGCGCGCATACGCCGTCGAGCTGGCCGCCGCCGACGATCCCGGCCGGGCCATCGACCGGCTGCACGCCCACCTGCTCGCCACGACCGCGGCAGCGATGGACCGGCTGCACCCCGCCGACCGGGCACACCGCCCGGCGGTGGATCGCGCGCAGAGCTTTCCCGACGAGGCTGCGGCACGTGCCTGGCTGGACGCGGAACTGCCCGGCCTCGTCGCCACCGCCGCCGCCGGGCTAGAACACGACCGCCCCCAGTTCACGACCGACCTCGCCGCCACGCTCTACCGCCACCTCGAGGGCGGCGGCTACACCCACGCCGAGGCGTTGCACGGCTACGCGCTCGAAGCGGCACAGTACAGCGGCGACCCGGCCCGACACGGCGTGGCGCTGACCAACATCGGTGCCGTACACCGGCTGCTCGGCCGCTACGAACTCGCCGAGACGCACCTGTCCGAGGCTGTCGCGATCCTGAACCGGTGCGGCGACCAACTCGGCGCCGCCCGGGCCCTGTCCAACCTCGGCATCGTCTACGAACGTCTCGGCCGCGACGACGCCGCCGCGCACCAACGGGCCGCGCTCGCCGCCTACCGCCAGGCCGGCGACCGGTACGGCGAAGCATCTACGCTGGTGAACCTCGGCAACGCCAATACCCGCCCGGGCCATCTCGGCGAGGCGTACGACCAACTGCTTCGCGCCACTGCCCTGTTCCGCGAGGCCGGTGCCGCGGTCGGAGCGGCCAGCGCCCTGACGAACCTCGGCGACGTGTGCACCAGCCTCGGGCGGCACGACGAGGCGGCCGGGCATCTGTCGGCGGCACGCGACATCTTCCGCGCGGCCGGACACGCCTACGGCGAAGCCGTCGCGCTCACGAACCTGGGCCGGGTGCACGGCATTCGCGGCGACCACGCGCGGGCCGTCGGCGACCTGACCGTGGCGATCCGCATCCTGCGTTCGATCGGGCATCGCTACGGGGAGGCGAGCGCACTCAACATCCTCGGTGAAGTACTGACGGTCGTGGGCCGTACCACCGAGGCCGTGGCCCGGCACGCCGCCGCGCTGTCGATCGCCACCGCGACCGGCGACCACGACGAACAGGAACACGCACACGAGGGCATCGCCCGCGCCCAGCGGGAGCCGCTACGCACGACAGGCAGGTGATCCAGACTCCGTCCGGGCCGATTCCGAACCATGTGGTAGGCGGCTGTCAGTTCCGGGCGGGTACGCCGATGGGCCGGGCCGCAAGGCCCGGCCCATCGGGGCCGCGCGTCAGATCGACGCGCTGACCTGTCCGGTCAGCTCAGCCGGTGAGCGAGACCGGTGGTGGCGGCGCCGTGCTCGTACGAGACGAGCAGCGACGTACCGGCCGGCAGGCGCCCGCTCAGCGGCAGGACAAGGGTGTGGCTCTTGCTCAGCGTGGCCGTGGTCTGTGCCAGCACCCGCTCCCCGTCCCAGATGAAGACCCGGGCGGTGCCGCGCTGCTTCACCTGGAGGTCCACCGAGACCTTCGAGGAGGTCCGGACGACCTTCTTGATCTTGACCGTGTTGCCCGGTAGTGCCGCGTAACCACCCGGCGCCACTCCGTCCGAGACGGACTGCAGGATCGTCTGCGGCGATTCGACGCTCAGCGCCGCGGTGTCGGGCATGACCGGAGCCTTCGGCGCCGACGGCAGCGCCGGCAGACCCGGCAGGGTCGTGATGCCCCACCGCCACGGGTCGGCCCGCACACCGCTCCAGGTCGACCAGCCGACCCGGGTCTGCGCGGTCAGGTCCTGCGTGTCCGAGTCGTTCACCAGGATGTTCAGGCCCATCCGCGCCGGGTCGACGGCGTCCGGCAGCACGTCGAACGGCACCTTGACCTCGATCCGGTAGCCGGTGTACGGGTTGCTGGTGACGACAGAGGCGATCTCGAGACCCGGTGCGGTCTCCGGGCCACCCTGGTGGTTGTCCCGCTCCCGGGCGAAGCACGGCGGGTTGCCGTTGGCCGGGTCGTCGGTCGTCGGGAAGAGCGCCACGTTGAACACCGTGGAGGTGTTCGCCGAGTTGCCTCGCGGGTCGATACCGAACTCGATGTTGTCGTTGCGGCGCGGACGCTTGCAGTCCTCGGGAGGCAGGACGGTGCCGAGTACGTCGTCGGTGATGGTGAAGATGGCGTACAGGGCATCGTCGGTGTAGGTGAGCTGCGCGGTGCCGGAGATGTCCTGCGGCGGTGCGTCGGTGCCCTCCCAGCGGGTGGAGATGTCGATGACCTCGCCGGTGTACTCACCCGGTGCGGCCGTGCCGTCGACGGACGGCGCGGTGGTGGCCCTCGGGATCGTGGTGACCGGCACCAGGTTGAACGCCCCCGGCTCGGTGGCGCTGCCACCGTGGTAGCTGGTCTCGATCCGCACCCGGTACGCGCCGTTGTCCGGCGCCCGGTTGGCGGTCGGCAGTGAGGCGTCGGTGTTGGTGACCGTGAAGGTCACCGAACCGCGGGCACCCGGCTGCAGCCCGGTGTACGGCAGTTGCTGCTCCGCCACCGAGAATCCGGCCGGCACGTGCAGCTTGACGGTTCCGGACTGGACCTGGGTGCTGTGGTTGGTCAGGTCGACCCGGACGCTGCGGGTGGCACCACTGGGGATGCTCAGCAGGGACTCGATGAGCGCGTTGAGCTGCTGGTTCTTGTTGCGCAACGTCCACTCACGGAAATCGGCGATCTCCGGCAGCGGCTCAAGGGTGCCCCGGACCGGAGCGGTCGCCTGCACCCGCGCACTGCTGGTGCCACTGCCGTCCTTGCGGCTGGTCATCGTGGCCTCGATGCGGAACCGCGTACCCACCTCGAGCTGCGCGGGCGGGGTGACCGTGAAGCTCTTCACGACCTGCTTGCGCGGGGTGAGCGTACCGACGTCGCCCTTGCCGCTCACCTTCCAGCCGGCCGGAACCTTCAGGGCGACCTTGGCACCCGGGACGGCCCGCTCGGCGTACAGGACCGTGTCCACGCGGATGGGCTGTCCGGCGAGGACCTCCCAGTTCTGCGGTCGTACGTGGATCTCGGTGCCGAGCGGCAGCCCACCGGGAGCGCGCAGGGTGGCGCCCTGGAGCGCCCCGGTGCCGGCGCCCACGTTGGGGTCCGGATACGGGGTGCGGCTGTCGATCAGGTTCAGCCGGTTGCAGCCGATGCTGGCCGGGTCGGTCGTCGGGAAGGCGCTGTTGCCCCAGCCCTGCGACACGTACTCCCGGCGGGCGAAGGTCTGGACCGTGTTCCACCGCTGGCCGTCGTGACGCACCGACTCGTAGCCCTGCCAGGTGCCGAAGATGACGTCACTGGACTCGGTCGGCGTGAAGGTGGTCTCGCACGCGGGGCCGCTGCTGCCGGAGCCGCTGCCGCCGGTCTGGAAGATCCGGGAGACCCGCCAGGGCTTGAGCCCTTCCTTGGTGATCTGTTCCGGGAAGGCCTTCGGGTCGGCCGCGGCGTAGAAGGCCTCCACGGCCAGCATGGCGGCCTTCTGGTGGTTGCCGTGGTTGCCCTGGGTCGCGGAGGGGTTCATCGTGAGGATGACCTCGGGCTTGGTGGTGCGCAGGACCCGCACGATCCGGGACAGGGTCTCCTCGTAGCCCCAGACCTCCTCGGTCAGGGGAGCGCTGGCGGTGTACCAGAAGTCGAGCGCGTCCAGGTTGTAGATGTGGTCGATACCGGACCAGGCCACCGCCCGCCGCTCCTCGGCCTCCCGGAGGATGCCGAGTGCAGGGCCTTCCTCGAGGCCGACGGCATTCCCGCCGCCCTCACCGCGGGTGGTGGTGATGACGCCGGCCTTCATTCCCTGGTACTCGTTCCAGTACCCGAGCATGCCGAGTTGGCTGGCCTCGTCGTCGGGGTGCGCGCCGATGAACATGATGTCCAGGTCGACCGGCTTGTCGGACTTCTTGGACGGGCTCTTCGAAGTGGACTTGGGCGATGAGCCCTCGGGGTGGGCCTGAACCGGACTGGCCAGGCCCAGCGACAGCAGACCGCACATGGCGATCGTCGCTGTGGTGCGCCATCTCATGGGCATACCTCTCGTGGGGACGAGTGCTGCGTCTAGGGCGGCTACCGGCGGGCCGAAGGTCGACAGACGCGTGACTCGCGCCGGGCATCGATCGCGGACAGGTGTCCGCTGGAGACCGGGAACGGTCTCCGTGCGTCGTGGTTGCTAGACGGTGGTGGTGCGCGTGCCGTCGCAGACTGGGCGGTACGCGCGATGGGGGATAGCGGCTGGTCAACGTAGAGGTGATCAACCGGAAGGCCTTCGGGCGGTAACGCTAGGGATGCGTCAGATACATAGTCAAGAGTTTCCGACGACTTTCTTCCTTCTCTGAAGAAACGATTGCGCTGAGGACGGCACCTGCGGCGGTCCCGCCACCCGAGTCGATAAGAAAGGTTTGCCCGGCTTGGAGCCTTTTGGTAGCTGGGGTCGATGTCCGATGCGCCGGCCGGACTGACGTGCGTCGAGACAATTCCGTTACTTGACGCCGTCTTTTCTTCTCAGTAGGAAGGAAGCGTGTCCAAGCAAGCGCCGACCAGTCCGGTCAGTCGCGAACGCTCCCGGGAGATCAAACGCCTCTCGGTGATCGTGGCCGCCCGGCAGGCGCGGCTGCTGTCCCGAGTGGACCTGACCGAGACGACCGGCCTCCCCGCAGCCACCGTGACCGCACTCGTGCGGGAACTCATCGCCGAGGGCTACCTCATCGAACGGGGACCGGGTGCTGCCACCACCGGGCGACCCCGGGAGATGCTCGAGTTCAACCCACGTGCCGAACTCGTCGCCGCGGTCTCACTCGAGCCTCCGCGGATCAGCTGCGAGATCGCCGACAGCGAAGGCGTCCTCATCGCGCACCGCACCGCGCGGCTCGGTGACGACGTGGTCGACACCATCTGCACGTTCGTCCTCGAACTGGTCGGCAGCAACCTGCCGGCGCTGCGTGGGGTCGCGATCGCCGTGCCCGGGGTCTCCACGAACGGTGCGGTACGACTCGCACCGTCGGTGGGACTGGTCGATGCGTGGCCGATCGGCGAGTCGGTGCAGCGGCGGCTCGGCGTACCCGTCGTCGTCGACAACGACGTCAACCTCATGGCTGCCGGCGAGTGCGTCGCCGGTGCCGGGGCGGACGTCACGGACCTGCTCCTGATCCACGTGGCCGACGGCATCGGCGCGGGACTCGTCCTCGACGGCAAGGTCCGCCGGGGCGCCAGCGGCGCGGCGGGCGAGGTCGGCTTCCTACCCCTGGACAGCGCACCGAGACGCAGCAACCGCGGTGTCGGCGAGTTCGAGGCCCGGTGGTCGGCGAACGCCATCGCGGAACGGGTGGTCGCCCTGCATCCGGGACGCCGACCCGAGTCGCCGGTACGGGAACTGATCCAGCTGGCCGCCGCGTCCGCACCGGCCCGCGACTATCTCGACGAGGTCCTCGACGCCTGGGCCAGGCTCATCCTCTCCTGCGCCTGTGTGGTCGATCCGGGACTGGTGCTGCTCAGCGGTGCCGCCGCCGAGCTTGACGACGCGCGCCTCGCCCAGATACAGAGCCTCGTCTGCGCCGGGACTCCAGCTCCCACCCAGGTACGCCGAGCCACCCTCGGCGACCAGGCGGTGCTGCATGGAGCGATCAGCTACGCGCTGTCGGCCACCTTCCCCCTGCCGCTGCTGCCCTGACCGGGAGCCTTCAACACCCTCGAAGTCGGAACGACGCTGGTGGTCCGTGCCGCACAGATCGCGACGGCCTCCCTCGCGTTCGCGGGAGAAGATCCCGCGCGGTTCGAGGTCATGGTCGCAGCGGGCACCGACAGGTACGCCCACCCGGAGTTGCTCGAACAGACGGTCTACGCCTACGTCTCGCCTGGTGGCGATCCTGAGCCGGTGTCGTTGTGCGACGAGTATTGCCGGGGCCAGCCGTTCCCTGCCGGGCGCGGATCCTCCCGATGCGGGTGCGTCGGATGTCGTCGGGTTGGGCTATCCTCGCCCGCGTGGATGATGGCATCTGGGACCAGGACTCCGACGCTTCCCTGGTTATCCGTACCGACTTCTCCCGTTCGCAGGAATGGGAAGAGATTCAGGTAGCGATCGCTGAACCGCAGACGAAGGAAGAGTTCACGGCGTTCGTTGCATTCGTCGATGACCGCGCCTTCGAGAACATCACGCCGCCGCAACTGGTGGAGATGGTGCCCGCAGACAGCGATCACGCCGTCGCGTTCCTCGTCGACGCAGAGACGCTCACCCACCCGGACCGCCCGATCCTGGTGGTGAACCTCGACGACGAAGACGACGAGGACGAAGACGACGAGGACGACGACGAACAGGGCCAGGGGCCTCAGTACTCTGCCACGTTCCGAGTCGTGCCGTCAGAGATGTGGTCGGTGCAGAACAATCTCACGATCGCGAACATGGACTGGGAGGATTTCGCCGAGAACGTCGACGGCGACGGCATCTTCCGCGGCTTCAAGTAGCACCCCACTATGGTGCGGGCCAGGGTAATACGGCCCACGCTTGAGGTCAGCGACTGCGAGAGGCGGGCAGCCGCCACATAGCTGACGTCCGAGGAATTGAACGCGAAGATGAACGTGTCGATCGGGGAGCGGGCACTCTCTTCCTGCATGCCCCAGTAATACCGGCCGTTTCACGTGCGCTTGTCCCTGGCCGCCTTCCGACCATGGTGAACCACCCTGGTCACAGCACTACTAACCGCACCCGGACAAAGGCGTCGGGTCAGGTCCGCTTGCGGCTCGCGATCTCGTCAGCGAGCTGCTGCACACGGACGGGGTCCGCGTCCCTGGCAAGGGCGACGTAGTGGTCCATGACGGCCGGCCGGTAGCGCACGGGCAACGTCTGTCCTGGGGAGAGTCGGGTGAGCTCGGTGATCGTGAGGTCTTCGTCCGCGATGCCGCGAAACGAGGTGCCGTCGGCGGTCTCCACGTCGAACATCAGGACCACGCGTGGACTGCCATCGTTGCTCACCTCTCGCCAATCGACGAGAACGCCGAGCGCAAGCGCCCCCGTACGCAGTTCCGCATTGCGCTTCTGTGCATCTCTGCTGAGGAGCGGGTTCGGCGCGATGCCCGGGAAGTCGGGTCCGACGCCGAGCGATTCCCGACTCAGGTCGGGCCTGAGCTGCGCCACCAGGTCGTTGAGCTTGTTCTTCCAACCGAACATCCTGACACCTCTCTCACGCCGGTGCCGGAATCGCGGCCTGGCGCTTCGTCCTCACCGCGATCATAGGTCGCTGGTCATTCTCGTCCGGCCCGGGCGCCCCGTCGGTCTCGGCCACCGGCGGGTGCTGCTCGGCTACCCACCTGCGGCGGCCTGGTTGACGGGTGGGGGTTCTGCCCCTTAGCGGACCGGTAGGGGAGCGGCCGGAGGCCACCCTTCGGGCGACCGGTGCCGGGCGCGGCCGGTCAGCCCGGCCGGATACAGGGATCGGCGACCGTGGTGGCCGAGGTCCGCGCGGCCTGGCCGTCCACACCGGTTGCTTGTACCCACCACGTCACCGTCGCCGTCCGGAGCCGCTGCACTGTGGCCCGCGCCGAGCTTCCCTGTCCGGTCATGGCCCGACTCGCCGTACGGCCACCCGCCGGTCTCCAGTACACCTGCGCCGCCTCGACTGTGGTGCTGCCGGTGGCCTGGACGACCAGGTTGTAGCTGTCCGCGCCGCAGCGCACGTGCGCGTCGGCCGAGACAGTGAACGGCGCGACCAACCGCGCCGTGGCCGAGGGTCGGGGCGCCGCCGGGCGTGGGGTGCTCGGCCGGACCGGACTCGGCCGCGCCGTGGTCGGCCGTACTGTGGTCGGCCGGAGCGCCGTCGGGCCTGCCGTGGGCGGGGTGGTCGGTGTGGGCGGTGGTTCCGCACCGACGGTCCCACCGTCCTGCCGGGGCGCAGGTGCCCCACCGGAGACGCCGTCGGTGTCGTCCCCTCGCCGTCCCGCCGGGTCCGCCGCCCCGGCAGGCCCCGTCGGCCCCTCGGCCGGTACGCCGGCGACAGTCACCCGGTCGCCGATGAGCGGCCCGGGCGTGAGCGCCCAGACACCGGCGCCGACCAGGAGCGCCCCCAGGAGGGCGGTCGCGGCCACCCGACGTCGCCGACGCGACCTCGCGGACGCCTGACGACCGGAAGACCCTGCGGTACGCGCACCCCCGCCTCGGGTCGGCCCGCCGCGACGGGCCGTCGGCTGGTCCGCCTCGGCAGCGGTGTCGTCGCCCGCCTCCACGCCGTGCCCCGCCCCACCGGCAGACTCCCCGGTCCGCACCGCCACCTTCCCCGACGAGGAGCCCTCCGCCGCGTCACCGGAGCCGTCCCCTGACGGACCCTCAGGGGAGACACTTTCCGACGGGTCGCCGGACGAACCGCCCCCCGACGAACCCTCCGGGGAGACGCTCTCCGACGGGTCGCCGGACGAACCGGCGCGCACCGGATCGCCCTCCGAGACGTCCTGCACCGGGTCCCCGGACGAGACCGCATCGGTGGCAGTCTCGGAGGTGGTCGGGTCCGGCCACGACGCGTCAGCGGCGACGAGGAACGCCGGTGCCGTGTAGGCCGACAGCAACGCCGCCGGACTCAGCTGGTCCCGCCGGAGCAGTCCGCACCGCCCACAGTCGTCGACGTGCCGGGCGACCCGTTTCCGCAGGGTCGGGGTGAATCGGCCCTGCCAACCCGCCACCAGGTCCGCCAGCGCCGGACAGTCCCGGGCACCGCCGCGCGCCACGAGCAGAGCGCCGAGCGCCCGCTCCAACTGAGAGCGTGCCCGAGACAGACGGGCGTGGGCGTGGTTGGCGGGCAAACCGAGGGCCGCGCCGATGTCGGCGGACGACAGATCGTGGCGGATCGCCAGGTGGACCACCTCGCGGTCACCGGGGCTGAGGGACGCCGCAGCGGCGTGGACGAGAGCGCGCACCTGGTCGGCATTGACACCCACCCCCGGGTCCGGCAGGTCAGCGACCGGGTCGTCGGTCTCTCCCCACGGCCTGGAACGGGCCCCCTCGCGAAGGTACCGCAGGCACTCGTTACGCACGATCGCGTACAGCCAGGGACGAAGACGGTCAGGATCGCGCAGTTGATCCATGCGCCGGCCGGCGACGAGGAACGCGTCATGAAGGGCGTCGGCGGCGGCCTCCGGCTCGTGCACCATCGCCCGGGCGTACGTGTGCAGCCGGTCGGCGTAGCGCCGGTACACGCCCTCCAGCCCGGCCGGGTCACCCCGGCGTACCGCCTCGACCAGGCTCCTGTCGTCCTGAGCCGCCGTATCCATCCCTGCTCCCGCCCCCCCGTCGACGGTTCCATTAGAGCGAAGCGGAAAAACTTCTGGACTTTTCTGTTGGCATCCCGACCCTCGGCTGCTCCCACCGGTGTCACCGCATCACCGACATCGAGGAGACACCGATGACACCGACACGTCCCGTCCACCGGCGGGCACCCGTCCGCCGCCTGCTGACCGCCGCCGTGGTGGCCACACTCGCCGGTGGGCTCGTCACGTCCACCCCGCTGGACGCCGTCGCCGCGCCCACCCCCGGCGGCCCGGCCACGGCCTCCGGCACCACCGTGGCGCAGCCGCTGGCCTTCCGGGTCGACCCGGCACTGTCCGCACCCCGGCTACCGATCGACCCGGTGGGTCGGCTCGGAACCGACCGGGAGCTCGGGGTGGTGGCGGGGCCGAGCGGGTCCCCCGCCGGGCTGGTCCTCGACGAGGTGATGGTGCGGGTCGCCGACCAGGCCGAGTTGGACGCCTTCCTGACGCGCTGGGGCGGACAGGTCCTCGACTCGTTCGCCCCGGACGACCAGGGGCAGGACCACCTGGTCCGGGTGGACGCCGACCGGGCCGACCCGGCCGGGCTGGTCGGTGACCTGCTCGCCGCCGAGCCCCGACAGTCCGGCGAGTACCGGGTCGGTGACGAGCGGGCACTGCGGCTGCTCGCCCTGGCCGCAGCCGAGTGGCGAGTCGGCACCGAACTCGTCCTCGACTGGCTGGTGGAGCCGACCGGCATCACCGACGGCGAGGTCTTCGAGGCGCCCGACTTCGCGCACAACGTCTTCGACTGGTCGTTCATGCGGGCCGGGGGTGCGATGGACACCGGCGTCGCGCCCGCCTGGCAGCTCCTCCAGTCCAAAGGTCGGCTGACCAAGCAGGTGAAGTACCTGGTGCTCGACGGTGGGTTCACCCACAACCCCGACTTCCCGGACAAGGTGTCGCTGCACACGGTGGAGTGGGGCAAGGCCAACACCAACGACTGCACCGGCGGTACGCCCTGCCCGTGGCACGGCACCGACGTCGTCCTCGCCGGCATGGGCCGGGTCGACAACGACTACGGCACCGCCGGACCGGCCGGACCCGTGGTCAAGGAACTCGTCGCGGTTCGCAACGGCATCGACTACTGGACGGT
This sequence comes from Verrucosispora sp. SN26_14.1, assembly GCF_004307965.1. Taxonomy (NCBI): domain Bacteria; kingdom Bacillati; phylum Actinomycetota; class Actinomycetes; order Micromonosporales; family Micromonosporaceae; genus Micromonospora; species Verrucosispora sp. SN26_14.1. Next base: position 13,442 of record NZ_SISL01000086.1, read on the forward strand.
GCTGCGCCGGCTGGAGAAGGTCGCCGAGGCGACCCACCCGGACGTGGTCAATCTCAGCTTCACCCGCGACGTCGACCTCGGCAAGTCCCACGCGCGTACCTGGACCGACCGGCGGATGAAGAACGTGCGGGACACCGGCGCGTTGATCGTCGCCGCCGCCGGGAACAACGGTGTGGACGTCGACGCCGACACCCTCTACGTACCCTGCGAGAGCACCCACGTGATGTGTGTGGGCGGTATGCGGGACACCGCAGCGGTGGCGGGCGGGTCGAACTACGGCACCAGCGACCACACCCGCTCGGTCGAGATCTACGGTCCGATGTGCGTCAGGGGTCTCGCCGACCCCGGGAAGCCGGGGAACAACACGACCCGCGCGAACGCCTGCGGCACCAGCGTCGCCGCACCGTTCGTGGGTGGGGTCGCCGCCCTGGTGCTGGCCGCCGATCCCACCCTCACCGCCACCGAGGTCCGGGACATTCTCAACGACACCGCGCACGTCGGTGGACTGGGCGCCAAGGTGACCGGCAGCCAACGCCGGATCGACGCCCTGGGCGCGGTCGCCGAAGCGCTGGGAGTGAAGGTCGGCAAGCCGACGGTGACCATCAGCACCCCGAAGACGGGTCAGCAGTTCGGGGTGGGGCAGACGGTGGACCTGTGGGGCTCGGCAACCGACTTCCTCGGCAAGGAGATCCCACTGACCTGGACCAGCAGCATCGACGGCCTGCTGGCCCAGGGGTCGCAGACCTTCGCGACGCTGTCGGCCGGTACCCACGTCGTCACCGCCACCGCCACCGACAGCCTGGGCCGCACCGGCTCCGCCGCGGTGACCGTCACGGTGGTGGACAGCCCGACGACGGTGGCGGTCATCTCGCCGCCGGTGGGATCGACCCTTCCCGCCGGGCAGTCGGTCGGTCTGGTCGGCACCTCTCACGACCCCGACGAGCCCGGGTCGGTACCCGACTCGCAGGTGTCGTGGACGGTGCGGCGCGGCAACACCGTGGTGTTCCAGAAGAACGGCCACCAGGCACTCCTGCCGGCGGCCACGGTCACACCGGGCTCGTACACGGCGACCTTCACGGCGGACGGCGTCAGCGCCCACCGCGCCTTCGCAGTCGTGGCGGCACCGGCCGGGAAGACCACGCCGACGGCCACGATCACCGCCCCGGCACAGGCCCTGACGCTGACCACTGACGACGGCACTCCCCGGACGGTCGCCTTCGCCGGTACCGGCACCGACGCCGAGGACGGGGCGATCAGCGGGATGCGTCTGCGGTGGACCGCGTACGGCGACGGGGGTGTCAAGAAGGTGCTCTGCCAGGGCAGCGCCGTGCCCACCGGCGGCCCGGTCGACGACGTGGTGCTGCCGAAGAGCTGCTCCGGTCTCACCGCCCCGCTGGGCCTGTTGGACAGCGGGACCACGGTCACCACCTGGGTGGTGTGGCTGGAGGTGTTCGACTCCTCGGGTCTGGTCGGGGTGGACTCCGTGCCGATCCGAATCGAGTCGGTCACTCCCTGACCCCGGCTGCGATACCACCTGCTCCCGGTGGCGTGTCCCGTGTCGCTCCGGCGGCGCGGGACACGCCCGCTACGGCCCGGGGGAGGCAGGGCGTGGACATCTACCGGCGCGCACAGTCCACCGGTAGGGAACTGCATCGTCGTCAGCCGCCGTTGTCGACCCGGCCAAAGTGATGCACCCAGGGCCCGTCGGTGGCCACGAGCGCGGGAACCTACCGGTACGCCGCAGCCAGCCGAACGAAGCCCTCATCCAGCGTCACCTGTGGTGACCAGCGCAGTGCCTCTCGGGTCCGGCTCTGGTCGAACCAGTGTGCGGTGGACAACTGCTCGGCCAGAAACCGGGTCATGGGCGGCTCGTCGGTGCGCCCCAGGGCCGACCACAGCCGCTCCACTGCGGTGCCGCCGGCCTTCGCTGCGGCCACCGGCACCCGAAGTCTCGGTGGCGCCGTCCCGGCGGCGACACAGATACGCTCGATGAGTTCGTACACCGTCCGTGGCTCGCCGTTGGTGACCACAAAGGCATGCCCGTGTACGTCCGCCTCGGGCACCCGGTCGAGCGCGGCGACGAGGGCGTCGACGGCGTTGTCCACGTACGTCGTGTCGATCAGGGCGGTTCCCTGGCCGACCAGTGCCAACCGGCCGGCCTGGGCCCGCGCGACGATGCGCCCCACCAACTGGGTGTCACCCGGTCCCCAGACCAGGTGGGGGCGGATCGCCACCACGGCGAAGTCGGGCGAGTCGGCGGCCAGGGCGAGCAACTCCGCCGAGGCCTTGCTGCGGGCGTAGTGTCCCCGGGCCCGCTCGGGGTCGGCGGCGCCGGCGTCGACGCCGACCAGACCGGTGCCATGGTGAGCGACCGACGGCGAGGACACGTGCACGAATCGGGTCACCCCGGCTGCCCGGGCGGCGGCGAGCACGGTGGCCGTACCACCGATGTTGACGTGCTCGAACTGTCGCCACGGGCCGGTCATCGACACCTTCGCGGCCAGGTGGACGACGGCGTCGACCCCCTCCGCAGCCGCCCGTACGGCTTCCGGATCGGTGATGTCGCCGCGGCGCTCGTCGACCCCGACCAGGCCGCTGGGCCGACGTTGCAGGACGCGGACCTCGTCGCCCCGCATCCGCAACGCGGTGGCAGTGGCGCCGCCGAGCATGCCACTGGCACCGGTGACCAGGACTCTCACAGTCCGCTCACCCTCCCGCCGGCGAGCACACGTTCCGCCCAGTGACGTAGCCGCGTGCGGTCGATCTTCGAGTTGTGGCGGATGTCGGTGGGCAGGGACGGGACCACCAACACGGCCGCGACCGGCGGCACGGCCGCGGCACGTACCGCGTCGGTCAGTTCCCGGCTCGCCAGCCGCGCATGGCGGGTTGCGGGCAGGGTCTCGGCGACGACCACGACCTTCGCCACCCCGGGCGGCCCCACACCGACCACTGCGGCGCGCGCGATCTGCGGCACCGATTCGACCTGCTGCTCGATCCCGACCGGGGCGAGCACGCCGTCGGAGGTGAGCAGGATGTGGGCCAGCCGACCCTGCACCCACAGCCGGCCTTCGGGATCCAGGTAGCCCACGTCGCCGGTGCGGTGCCACCCGGGATTGCGGGAACTGTCCCGCTCGGTCAACCAGAGCCCGTCGTACCGATCCTTCACATGCCCGGCCCTGACCAGGATCTCGCCGGTCAGCCCAGGAGCACCACCAGGGTGCTCGGACGGCGTACCGGTCGAGTCCAGCGCAGCGATCGCCACCTCGACGCCCGGCAGCGGCCGGCCGACGCACACACCGTCACCCGGCTCGGCCTCGACGATCTCGTCGAGGGTGATGTCGGTGACCGGGAGGACCTCGGTCATCCCGTAGGGGGTGTGCGGCTGCGCCTTGGGCATCAAGGCCCGCGTCTGGGTCAGCAGCGCGGCGGGCACCGGCGCGCCCGCGCTCAGCAGCAACGTCACGTTCTTCAACGCGGTGCGCTGGCGATCGTCCACCCCGTCGCCGGTGTCGACCACGTTGCGCAGCGCGGCCGGTGACGCGAACACCGCCGAGGCGTCGACTGCGGCCACCGCCTCGGCGAGAGCGGCGGCGGTCAACGTCCGTGGGGCGGTGACCTTCATGTCCGGGATCGCCGACGGGGTGCCGAGAGCCGGTCCGAAGAGTGCGAACGGCGCGAAGGCCGCCACGATTCCGGCGTCGGCGGTCACTCCGAGGCCGAACAGCGCGTCACGCATCGCGGCGAGTTGGCGATGGGTGTAGACCACACCCTTCGCCGGCCCGGTCGAACCGGACGTGAACAGCACGGCCGCGTCGTCGTCCGGCTCTGGCGCGGCCGGAAGGTCCCGGACGTCGGCACCGAGACGGGCGAGCTTGCCCAGGGTGAGCGCGCCCATCACGGCGGCGCCAGGTCCGGCCCCTGTCTCTATACACATCT
>NZ_SISL01000087.1:0-17392 GCF_004307965.1 Verrucosispora sp. SN26_14.1
AGATGTTTATAACAGACAGGTCGACGCCCATGACCGGCGGTCGGCCGGCACCCGGACGCGCGCGGAAGACCGCGCCGGTCTCGTAGAGCGCCAGGTCACGCAGACCACGACCGAGGTTGCGGCGGACGATGCCGAGCAGCGGGCCGAGCAGCGTGGTCCGCAGCAGCGGCTCCTCCTCGGAGAGCGGGTTGGCCAACCGGACCGCCTGGCGACGCGGGTCGTCGGCGGGCAGCCCGAGCTGGTCGGCCAGCTCGGTCGCCACGAACGGGTGCGCCAGCACCTCGACGAAGCCGCGTTCGGCAAGCGAGCGGCACACCGCGCGGTGACGGCGCTGCCGCGCGGTCAACCCCCGCCCGGGCGGCGCGGTCGGCAACACCGACGGCACCTTGTCGTACCCGTCGAGGCGGGCCACCTCCTCGACCAGGTCGGCCGGATCGGTCAGGTCGGGCCGCCAGGTGGGCGGGGTGACGCTGAGCGCCTCGACACCGCCGACGGCACCCACCTCGCCCGCGTCCTCGGCGAGCCGGTCGGCACCCCGGGCGACGGTGCACCCGACCTGCTCCAGCAGGGCCACCACCCGGGCCGGCGGGTACTCCACGCCGACCCGCCGGGTGGGCAGGTCGACCGGCAGCACCACCGGCGTACGCGGTGCGACGTGGTCGATGTCGAGCACCTCGTCGGCGACGGTGCCGCCCGCGTACTCGGTGAGCAGCCGCACCGCCCGGTCCAGCGCGACCAGCGGCAGGGCCGGGTCGACGCCCCGCTCCCACCGCTTGGCGGCCTCGCTGAACAGCTTGTGCCGGCGGGCGGTGCGCCCGACCATCACCGGGTCCCAGTGCGCGGCCTCGAACAGCACGTTGACGGTGCCGGGCACCACCTCGCTGGTCTCGCCGCCCATCACGGCGGCGAGCGAGATCGGCACGCCCTCGCCGGCGAGCGGGTTCGGCGCCCCGGTGTCGCAGATGACCATGTCCTCCGGCGCGAGCACCCGGGTCACCCCGTCGAGCGTGGTCAGCTTCTCGCCCGCCTCGGCCCGTCGAACCACCAGCGCACCGGTGATCCGGTCCGCGTCGAAGGCGTGCATCGGCTGGCCGGTTTCCAGCATCACGTAGTTGGTGATGTCGACCGGCAGGGAGATGGTGCGGATGCCGGCGAGGGTGAGCCGCCGCTGCATCCACTCGGGGCTCGGTGCGGTCGGGTCCACGCCGCGCACCAGCCGGGCCGCGAACCGGTCGCAGCCGACCGTGTCCCGGACCTCGACCGGGTACGCCGGGTCGGCGGTGCCGGCCGGCGCGGGCACCAGACCAGGATCCCGGAAGTTCACCCCGAGGGCGAGCGCCAACTCCCGGGCCAGCCCCCGCAGCGACATCTGGTAGCCCCGGTCCGGGGTGATCTCCACCTCGACCACGACGTCGTCGAGGCCGACCACCGGGCGGGCGTCGTCGCCGGGCTTGCCGGCGGTGCCCTCGGGCAGCACCACGATGCCGTCGTGGTCGTCGCCGAGGCCCAGCTCACGCTCCGAGCAGATCATGCCGTTGGAGTTGCGCCCGTACGTCTTGCGGGCGCCGATCGCGAAGCCACCCGGCAGGACGCCGCCGGGCAGGATCACCACCACCCGGTCGCCGGGGGCGAAGTTGCGCGCCCCGCAGACGATCTCCTGCGGCTCGCCGGTGCCGTTGGCGGCCCCGACGTCGACCCGGCAGAACCGGATCGGCTTCTTGAAGCCGGTCAGCTCCTCGATCTCGAGGACCTCACCGACCACCAGCGACCCCTGGACCGTGTCGGCCAGGTCCACGATCGACTCGACCTCGATACCGAGGTCGACCAGGGCCCGCTCCAGGTCGGCGGCGGGCAGGTCGGCCGGGAGATCGACGTACTCCCGCAGCCAACTGACAGAAACTCGCATGACTTGTGACCACCGTCTCCGTGACTCGTACCCGTCGCCCTACACACCGGCCCCGAACGCGCGGGTGAACCGCACGTCGCCTTCGGCCATGTCCCGCATGTCGCTGACCCCGTGCCGGAACATCACCGTGCGGTCGATGCCCATGCCGAAGGCGAACCCCGAGTAGACCTCCGGGTCGATGCCGCAGGCGCGCAACACCCGGGGGTTGACCATGCCGCAGCCGCCCCACTCCACCCACCGGGGGCCGTCGCGGTGCTCCGGGAACCAGACGTCGAACTCGGCCGACGGCTCGGTGAACGGGAAGTAGTGCGGCCGGAAGCGGGTCCGCGCCCCCGCGCCGAACATCGCCTGGGCGAAGTGGTCCAGGGTGCCGCGCAGGTGGGCCATGGTGATGCCCTTGTCCACCACCAGGCCCTCGACCTGGTGGAAGACGGGCGCGTGGGTGGCGTCCAACTCGTCGGTGCGATAGACCCGGCCGGGCACGACCACATAGATCGGCGGCTTGCGGGTCAGCATGGTCCGCGCCTGCACCGGCGAGGTGTGGGTCCGCAGGACCAGCCCGGACTCCGTGGCGGGTGCGATGTGGAAGGTGTCCATCAGACCGCGCGCCGGGTGGTCCGGCCCGATGTTCAACGCGTCGAAGTTGGTCCACTCCAACTCGACCTCGGGGCCCTCGGCCACCTCGTAGCCCATCCCGACGAACAGATCGCTGATCTGCTCGGTCACCAGGCTGACCGGGTGTCGGGAGCCGCGCGGCCGCCGGTCGTGGGGCAACGTCACGTCGACGCGCTCCTCCACCAGCACCCGCTCGGCCTGTTCGCGCTCCAGCACCTCGGCGCGGGCGGCGTGGGCCTGCTCGATGGCGCGGCGGGCCTCGTTGACCCGTTTGCCGGCGTCGGACTTGGCGGCCGGCGGCAGCGCGCCGATCTCCCGGCGGGCCAGCGAGACCGGGGCGCGGTCACCGAGGTGCGCCGGGCGCACCACGGCCAGCGCGTCGGGGTCACCGGCGGCGGCGAACGCCTTCTCGGCCTCGGACACGGCCTCGGCCAGGGCGGCCGGGTCGAGCAGGGCGACCTGCTTCGGGTCGTACGGATCGTTGCGGTAGCTCATGGCGTACGGGCACTCCCTCACGGCGGTGCCGGCCCTCACGGGCGGCGAAGCGAGTCTACGGACGCGCGGCTACGCCGCAGCCCGCCGGTGGGAGTCGCGTGGGGAGCAGGTCAGGCCCGCCGCCCGCCGACACCGGCGGGCTGGCTAAAGGAACGCCCGGTCGCGTTCACCATGGGGGCCGCTCTCCTTGTGCTGAGTCTTGTCGCACGGCATGTCTCGTGCGGTGCCTACTCGTGCGGTGCGCCTGACCGGAGGTCAGCGCTGTGCTCTCGCCGAAGCGTACAGGCAGACGGCCGCCGCCGCAGCCAGGTTGAGGCTCTCCGCCCGCCCGTGCAGCGGCACCCGGACCCGGGCGTCGGCGGCCCCGGCCAGCTCGGCGGGGAGGCCGTGCGCCTCGGAGCCGAACAGCCAGGCCGTGGGCGCGGCGAGCCGACCGGCGTCGGCCAGGTCGTCGAGGTCGTCGGCGCCGTGCCCGGTGGCGGCGAGCACGGTCAGCCCGGCGGACCGCACCGCGTCGACCACCTCGGCGGGGTCGCGTTCGCGGACCACGTCGACGTGGAACAGGCTGCCGGCCGAGGACCGGACACACTTGCCGTTGTACGGGTCGACCGCCTCCCCGGCGAAGACCACCACGGCGGCCCCGGCCGCGTCGGCGGTCCGCAGCACGGTGCCGGCGTTGCCCGGGTCACGGATACCGGCGAGGACCGCGACCAGGCGCGGCCGTCCGGCCAGAGCGGTCTCCAGGGGTACGTCGACGTGCTCGCAGACGGCGACCAGGCCCTGCGGCGCGACGGTCTCGGCGAGCGCGGCGAGCGCCTCCTCGGTCACCTCGGAGACGGGTACGTCGTCGCGGGCCGCGGCTGCCGCGAGGTCGGCGTACCGGTCGAGAGCGGTCGGCGTACCGAACAGCTCGCGCACCGTACGCGGGCGGGCCAGTGCCTCGCGGACCGCCTGCGGCCCCTCGGCCAGGAACCGGCCGGTGGCCTCGCGGTCCCGGCGGCGCTGGAGTCGGCGGGCGGCGACCACCCTGGGGGTACGCGGTGTGAAGGTCATCTCGTCCTCACCACACACGCGCGAGGCGCCCCCGGTCGTGGGGACGCCTCACTGCGTTGTGCGGGGATCAGGCGGCCTGAGCCGGCGCGCCGCCGGTGCCCTCGGCCTTGACCGCGGCCCGGGCCAGCTCGACGATCGCCGCGAACGACGAAGCGTCGTGGACCGCCATGTCGGCCAGGATCTTGCGGTCGACCTCGATGCCGGCCAGGCGGAGGCCCTGGATCAGGCGGTTGTAGGTCATCCCGTTGGCACGGGCACCCGCGTTGATCCGCTGGATCCACAGCTGCCGGAAGTCGCCCTTGCGGTCGCGACGGTCCCGGTAGGCGTACTGCATCGAGTGCAGCACCTGCTCCTTGGCCTTGCGGTACAGCCGGGAGCGCTGACCGCGGTAACCGCTCGCGGTCTCCAGCAGGGTACGACGCTTCTTCTGGGCATTCACAGCCCGCTTGACGCGTGCCATCTCAACTCCTTCTTGGACTCAGGTTGGCGCGCGTCAGCGGCCGAGCAGCTTCTTGAGGCGCTTGACGTCGGACTTGGCGACCTCGACCAGGCCCGTCAGCCGCCGGGTACGGGTGGAGGGCTTCTTCTCCAGGTTGTGACGCAGACCGGCCTGCTGCTTCATGATCTTGCCCTTGGCGGTCACGCGAACCCGCTTGCCCGTCCCCGTGTGGCTCTTCATCTTCGGCATGTGGAACGTCTTCTCCCCTGTTACTCGCCGCTGTTGTCGGCGACGGTGCCGGTGTCACCGGCTGCTGCGGTCTCGCCGGCCTCCGGCGCGGCGGACTCATCCGCTGCCCGGTCCCGGGGCGCCCCGCCCCGGGAGGCGACCGCGGCGACCGCGGCGGCCTTGGTGGCGCGGTGCGGCGCGAGCACCATGATCATGTTTCGACCGTCCTGCTTGGGAGCGGCCTCGACGTACCCCAGCTCCGAGATCTCGCTCTCGAGCCGGCGCAGGAGCCGGTAGCCCAGCTCCGGGCGGCTCTGCTCGCGACCGCGGAACATGATCGTCACCTTGACCTTGTCGCCGGCCTTGAGGAACCGCACCACGTGACCCTTCTTGGTCTCGTAGTCGTGCGGATCGATCTTCGGCCGGAGCTTCATCTCCTTGATGACGGTCTGCTGCTGGTTACGCCGCGCTTCGCGCGCCTTGAGTGCGCTCTCGTACTTGAACTTGCCGAAGTCCATGAGCTTGCACACCGGCGGGCGCGCCATGGGCGCAACCTCGACCAGGTCCAGATCGACGTCCGCGGCCAGCTGAAGGGCGCGCTCCAGCGGGACGATGCCCACCTGCTCACCCTCGGGGCCGACCAGTCGGACCTCACGTGCCCGGATCTGCTCGTTCACGCGTGGTTCGACGCTGATGGGGCCTCCTCGAGTCGGTTCTTCATGCGTGTCCGACCCTGCGGCTCCCGGTTGGGAGCCGACCCGGAAAGCAGAAGGCCCCGGCACATGCCAGGGCCCGCTCGACCGGTCGGCACGATCACAGGATCGCGCATCCCGGCCCGGGACATGCCCGGAACCGGAGACCGGACCCGGCCGCCGTAGTCGGCAACTCGGGTGGGAGCAGGCGCCCCACTTTCATGGCCGCCCGCGCAACGCGGACAGCCTGGTCGACTCGACCACACTACACCGCGGGTAACCGGGCCCCCAAACCGACCCGCCCCTGTGCCGGCTCGACCGTGCGCGGGCTCTTCCCGCGCCGGGACTGGTGCACTCCCCCGCCGGTGCCACGGTCAGGAACCCGAGTTCGCGCCCTGTCGAGCTGAACCGTCGACGCCATCGCCAAGAACCGAGGACGCAGCGACCCGTTGACGCCCTCAGCTCCAAAGGACGCGACGAACAGTCACTCGGACCCCGCCCTATCGACCTGAACCGTCAACGCCATCACCCATGAACCGAAGACGAGGCGATCCGTTGACGCCCTCAGCTCGACAGCGACCGGCGGCGTTGCGGACCGGTCGACGTGGCGAGGGGTGACCAGGCGGGACAGGTCAACGGCCAGGACGGATCGAGACCACCCGCACGGAACGACACGGCCAGCACCGACTGAGAGGGACCGAGACGGCCGAGACCGACTGAGACGGCCCGAACCGAACGAGACGCTAAGCCCGGAGGGAGACGGCACGCACGGAACGAAACGGCACGAGACGGCGCGCACGGAACGCGACGGCCTGGATCGATCGGGACGGCCTGGGGCTGGCCGGGGACCGGTCGGGACGGAGGTGGGGGCGGGTCAGCGGGTGGCGCGGTCGGCGACGGCGGTCAGGTGCGCCTGGTGCAGGCGACGCAGGGCACGGACTCCGTCGACGGCGAGTTGCTTGTCGGCGGCCTGGAGGGCGACCACGGGCAGCAGGTCGTCGTCGTAGAGCTCCAGGGCGGCCCACGGTGCGCCGCGGTCGAAGCGTACGCCGCGGACGACCTCCCAGGGCAGCTCGTACGAGCCGATGATGTTGCGGACCCGGATGCGGTGGGCGTCTGCCTCGACCCGGGGGCGGGTGAACAGCAGTGTGCCGAGGGCGAAGAGGACGCCGAGCCCGATCATGGCGAACTGGTCGCCGCGCTGGAAGCTGCCGTAGCCGTTGCCGGTCGGGCCGGTCAGCGTGGTGGCGATCAGCGCGAAGACGACGACGAGTACGGCTGCCGAGATCCAGCAGACCAGCCGGATGCGGCGCGGTCGCAGGCGGATCCGCTCGGTGCCGTCCGCCGGCTCGCGTTCGCTCGTGCCGGCACTGACCTGCGTCGCGTCCCGCCGCTCACTCATGTCCCCAGTTTGCCATCCGGCCCCGGCACGTCGTCCGGCGCCACACGGACCACACCGTCGTCCCCACCGGGCCCGACCTCGGCGACCGGGTAGGCACGTGGAGCCGGGGGCGGAGGTGGGGTGCCGGTGGCGGGGGCGGTGGCGGCGCGGGGGCCTCGGCCGGCGACCAGGACGGCGAGCAGCGTGAGCACGGCACCGGCCAGGACCGGTAGCCGGGCGCCGGGGCCCTGCGGCAGCAGCACGTCCAGGAGCAGGGCGCCGACGAGTTGGCCGCCGACCAGGGCCAGGCCGGTGCGCAGGACGCCGGCCGCGCGGACACCGATCACCAGGGCGGCGACGATGCCGACGCCGAGCAGGCCGCCGGTGTAGAGGTGCCAACCGCTCGGCCAGCTGACGGACGGGCCGGTGAAGGCGCCGGCCAGTGCGGCGACGAGCAGCACCGCCGGCGTACTCACGACGAAGTTGACCGCGACCCCGGCGGCGGCCGAACCGGCGGCGGAGATCCGGCCGTTGAGCGCGGCCTGCAACGCGACGGCGACACCGCCGAGCACGGCGAGCAGGAGCACGCCGACGGCCAGGTCACCGATGGGTCGACCGGTCTGGGCCAGCGCCACCGCGGCCACCCCGAGCAGCGCCCCGGCGACCCGGGACGGGGTGAGCGGCAGCCGGCCCACCGGGGCCAGGCCGGTCCGGTCCGAGGCCAGCCCACCGAGGCTGCTGCCGGCGACCTGGGCGATGGTGAAGACCGCGACGCCGAGCACCGGAACGGCGTAGGCGGCGAGCACCACGATGGCCGCGCCGCCCAGCCCGCCGAGGTACGACCACCAGGGCATCCGGGCCCGCCGCAGCGCGACGAGCCCGGTCCGCATGGACGGCAGCACCAGCAGCCCGACCAGCACCAGCAGGCAGCCGCCGAGGTTGTTGACGACCGCGCCCAGGGTGGCGTTGCCGGTCCGCTGCCCCAACTCGGCGTTGACCGCGCCCTGCGCCGCCGACGCGACGCCGCCGAGGGTGACCAGGGCGAGCGCCAGCGCCGCCGGGCGCGGTCTCACAGCCGGCAGGCGTGGATGTTGGTGACCAGGATCGCTCGGGCGCCGAGGTCGTAGAGCTCGTCCATGATCTGGTGTACGTCGTCGCGGAGCACCATGGCCTGCACCGCCACCCAGCCCTCCCGGTGCAGCGGCGAGACGGTCGGCGACTCGATGCCGGGGGTCAGCGAGCTGGCCCGGTCCAGCAGACCGGCTGGTACGTCGTAGGCGAGCATCACGTAGCGGCGGGCCACCAGCACCCCGTGCAGCCGGCGCAGCAACTGCTCGGCCTGCGGGTGGGAGGTGGCGCCGGCGCGACGGACCAGGACCGCCGACGAGCGCAGCAGCGGCTCGCCGAAGACCACCAGCCCGGCCTGGCGCAGGGTGGCGCCGGTCTCGACCACGTCGGCGACCACGTCGGCGACGCCGAGCCGGATGGCGTTCTCCACCGCCCCGTCGAGCCGGGTAACCTCGGCCTTCACGCCCAGCTCGGCCAGGTGCCGCTCGACCAGGCCCGGGTACGCGGTGGCGATCCGGTGGCCGCCGAGTTCCCGGACGTCGTCGACGTCGTCGGGGCGGGCGGCGAAGCGGAAGGTGGCCCGCCCGAAGTTGAGGTCGACGATCTCCTCGGCCGGCGCGCCGGAGTCGATCAGCAGGTCCCGGCCGGTGATGCCGACGTCCAGGTCACCGGAGCCGACGTAGGTGGCGATGTCCTTCGGCCGCAGGTAGAAGAACTCGATGTCGTTGGGTTCGTCCCGGCAGACGAGGTCCTTGGGGTCGGTGCGCTGGCGGTAGCCCGCCTCGCGCAGCATCTTGGCGGCCGACTCGGCCAGGGCGCCCTTGTTGGGTACGGCGACACGCAGCATGACGGAGTGCTCCTTCGATCGGGTTGAGGTCGACGGCGGGGCACTCACAGATGTCGGTAGACGTCCTTCAGGTCGAGACCGCTGGCCAGCATCAGCACCTGGACCTGGTAGAGCAGCTGGGAGATCTCCTCGGCGGTGCGCTCGGGCCCCTCGTGCTCGGCGGCCATCCACGACTCGGCCGCCTCCTCGACGACCTTCTTGCCGATGAAGTGCACACCCTTCTCCAGGGCGGCGACCGTGCCGGAGCCCGGGGTGCCGGCGGCGGCCTTGGCCTGCAGCTCGGCGAACAACTCCTCGAACGTCTTCACGGAATCGGATTCTCTCAGTCGCCCTCGGTCGCCGTGACCACGGGTCCGGTGCCGACCGCTGGGCGGGACCCGAATTCCCTACCGACATGGTGGGACACCCCTTCGACGTCCGCCGATGCGGGTCGTACGCTGTGCGCCATGGTCAGCACTCCTCGCCTCCTCGCGCTCGCGGCCGCCGGCTCGGTCCTGCTCGCGGTCAGCGCCTGCGCGCCCGAATCCGCACCCGCCCCCCAGCCCACCGCGTCCGCCGCGTGCGACAAGGAGAGCCTGGTCACCCGCACGCCGGGCAAGCTCACCATCGCCACGGACGAGCCCGCGTACCAGCCGTGGTTCGTCGACGACAAGCCCGACAACGGCGAGGGTTTCGAGTCCGCCGTGGCGTACGCGGTGGCCGAGAAGCTCGGGTTCGCCCGCGCGGACGTGGTCTGGACCCGGGTCAAGTTCGAGACCGCCGTCGCGCCCGGGCCGAAGGAGTTCGACTTCGACATCAACCAGTTCTCCATCACCGACGAGCGCAAGCGGGCGGTGGACTTCTCGGCGCCGTACTACCTGGTGCGGCAGTCGGTCATCGCGCTGAAGTCGTCCCCGATCGCGGGCAAGAAGTCCCTGGCCGACCTGCGGAACGCCAAGCTCGGCGCCCAGGTCGGCACGACCAGCTACCAGGCGATCACCGACCTGGTGAAGCCGACCGTCGAACCGCAGGTCTACAACAGCAACGACGACGCCAAGAAGGCCCTGCAGAACGGGCAGATCGACGGGCTGGTGGTGGACCTGCCCACCGCGTTCTACATCACCTCGGCCGAGATCGACGACGCGGTGATCGTCGGGCAGTTCCCCCAGGTGGGCTCGCCGGAGGCGTTCGGGCTGCTGCTGGACAAGGACTCCCCGCTGACCGGCTGCGTCAGCGGAGCGATCGGTCAGCTCTCCGGTGACGGCGTGCTGAAGCAGTTGGAGCAGCAGTGGCTCGCCCAGGTGGCGGGGGCACCCGAACTCACGTGAGCACCCTCACCCACGACCCGTCGCCCGCGCAGCGGGCCCGGGACGCGTACCGCCGTCGGCAGACCGTGCTGAGCGTGCTGGTCGCCGCCGCCTCCACGGCGGCGATCGGCACGCTGCTGGCGGTCGCGGTGACCGGGGCACCGGGCTGGGACCGGGTACGCGAGTCGTTCCTCGATCCGGAGATCGCCCGGGACGCGCTGCCCCGGGTGCTCACCGGGCTCTGGCTCAACGTCCGCCTGCTGGTCTGCTGCGCGATCGGCGCACTGCTGCTCGGGCTGCTGATCGCCGTCCTGCGGACGTTGCGCGGGCCGGTGTTCTTCCCGATCCGGGCGCTCGCGGCGGGCTACACGTACACGTTCCGCGGCCTGCCGCTGATCATCGTGCTGTACGTGCTCACCCTCGGCGTGCCGGGACTGCGGTTGCAGGGCATGCCGCCGGTGCTGGTGCTGGGCGGGTTGGCGCTGGTGCTCACCTACGGCGGGTACCTGGCCGAGGTGTTCCGCGCCGGCATCGAGTCGGTGCACTCCAGCCAGCTCGCGGCGGCCCGCTCGCTGGGGCTCACCTATCGGCAGACGATGCGGCACGTGGTGCTGCCGCAGGCGGTCCGGCGGGTGGCGCCGCCGCTGCTCAACGACGTGGTGGCGTTGCAGAAGGACGTCGGGCTGGTGTCCCTGGCCGGGCCGATCGACGCGGTACGGGCCGCGCAGATCGCCACCGCCCAGACGTTCAACTACACGCCGTACATCGTGGCCGGGGTGCTCTTCGTCCTGCTCGCCATCCCGCTGATCGCGGTCACCGACCAGGTGACGTTGCGGGCGGCCCGACGCCAGTCCGGAGGCTGACCGTGGACGTGTTGCGGTGTCGGGGGCTGCGCAAGGAGTTCGGTGGGCGGGTGGTGCTGGACTCGCTGGACCTGACCGTGGCCGAGCACCGGGTGGTGGCGTTGATCGGGGCCTCCGGCTCCGGCAAGTCGACGCTGCTGCGCTGCGTCAACCTGCTGGAGGAACTGCACGACGGGACGATCGAGCTGGACGGCGAGGAGATCACCGCCCCGGGCGTGGACCCGGACCGGGTACGCCGCCGCATCGGCATGGTCTTCCAGTCGTACAACCTCTTCCCGCATCTGAGCGTGCTGGACAACGTGACGCTGGCCCCGCGCCGGGTGCACGGGCGGTCCCGGGCCGACGCCGAGGCGCACGCCCGGGAGCTGCTGGAACGGGTGGGGCTCGGGGACCGGGCCGACGCGTACCCGGATCGGCTCTCCGGCGGCCAGCAGCAGCGGGTGGCGATCGTGCGGGCGCTGGCCAACTCGCCCCGGCTGCTGCTGCTCGACGAGGTCACCTCGGCGCTCGACCCGGAGCTGGTCGGCGAGGTGCTCACGATGATCCGCGACCTCAAGACCGACGGCATGACCATGGTGCTGGCCACGCACGAGATGAGCTTCGCCCGGGACGTGGCCGACCAGGTCTGCTTCCTCGACGGCGGCCGGGTGGTCGAGTCCGGCCCGCCGGCCCAGGTGTTCGGGGCGCCGACGCAGCCGCGTACCCGGCAGTTCCTGGCCCGGATCATCGAGGCGGGTCGGCTGCCGGGCTGAGCGGCGTCGCGTATCGGGCATCGTGACGACGGTCACCTGCGCCGACCGGCAGGTTTGTACCCTTGATTGGGTACAAACCGACCATGACGACGTCTGTAGAGGTAGCCGTGACCCGTTCCGCTTCCGACCCCGTCGACGTCGCCCACCTGCGGAAGGTCCTCGACGGGCCGTGGGCCGAGGTCCGCGACGCACACCGGAACAAGCTCGACGACCGCTTCCTCCCGGTCTATGGGGAGAGCAGCGAGCAGGCCCGGGATCGGATCAGCCGGCTGCTCCCCGAGCTACCCGCCGAGATGGGTATGGCGACGGCCTTCCCCACCGAGTACGGCGGCCGTGGCGACATCGGCGCCTCGATCGTGGCCAGCGAGATGCTGGCGCAGGTCGACCTCTCGCTGATGGTCAAGGCGGGCGTGCAGTGGGGACTGTTCGGCGGGGCGGTGCTGGCGCTCGGCACCCGCCGGCACCACGACGCCCACCTCCGGGACATCGTCGCGGGCGACCTCCTCGGCTGCTTCGCGATGACCGAGACCGGTCACGGCTCGGACGTCCAGCAGCTGCGCACCACCTGCACGTACGACCCGGAGACGCAGACCTTCGACCTGCACACGCCGCACCAGGCCGCCCGCAAGGACTACATCGGCAACGCCGCCCGGGACGGGCGGATGGCGGTGGTCTTCGCGCAGTTGATCACCGGCGGGCAGCGGCACGGCGTACACGCCTGGTTGGTGCCGATCCGCGACGCCGACGGCACCCCGATGCCCGGCGTGACCATCGGCGACGCCGGCCCCAAGGCCGGGCTGCTCGGCGTGGACAACGGACGGCTCAGCTTCGACCACGTGCGCGTGCCGCGCGACATGCTGCTGGACCGCTACGGCCAGGTCGCGGCGGACGGCACCTACGCCAGCCCGATCGCCGACGACGCCCGACGCTTCTTCACCATGCTCGGCACCCTGGTCCGGGGCCGGGTCAGCGTGGGTGGCGCGGCGGCGGCGGCGACCAAGTCGGCGCTGACCATCGCGGTCCGCTACGGCGACCTCCGCCGTCAGTTCGGCACGCCCGACGCCGACCGCGAGGTGCTGCTCAACGACTACCTGGCCCACCAGCGCAAGCTGCTGCCCGCGCTGGCCACCACGTACGCGCTGCACTTCGCCCAGGCCGAACTGGTGGCCGCCGTCCACGAGGTGCAGGGCAGCGACGAGCCGGTCGACGAGCACCGGCAGCGGGAGCTGGAGTCGCGGGCCGCCGGCCTCAAGGCCGCCCAGACCTGGCACGCCACCCGGACCATCCAGATGTGCCGCGAGGCGTGCGGCGGCGCCGGCTACCTGGCCGAGAACCGCCTGCCCGGCCTCAAGGCCGACACCGACGTCTTCACCACGTTCGAGGGCGACAACACGGTCCTGCTGCAACTGGTGGCCAAGGGACTGCTCACCGGTTACAAGGACGAGTTCGGTTCGCTGGACGGCTGGGGGCGGGCGTCCTTCGTCGCCGAGCAGGTCCGCGAGATGGTGCTGGAGCGTACCGCCGCGCGGGCACTCATCGAGCGGCTCGTCAGCGCCGTGCCCGGCCGGGACGAGGAGGTCGCCGTCACCGACCGGGGTTGGCAGCTCTCCGTCTTCGAGGACCGCGAGAAGCACCTCCTCGACGGTGCCGTCCGGCGGCTGCGCAACGGCGCGAGCAGCAAGCGGGACCGGCCCTTCGACATCTTCAACGACGTGCAGGACCACGTCCTCACCGTCGCCTCCGCACACATCGACCGGGTCACGCTGGAGGCGTTCGTCGCCGGCATCGAACGCACCACCGACCCGGCCGTCGCGGCCCTGCTCTCCCGCGTCTGCGACCTGTACGCCCTCAGCGTCATCGAGGCCCACAAGGGATGGTTCCTGGAGCACGGCCGGCTCACCCCGGCCCGCGCCAAGGCGATCACCGCAGTGGTGAACAGCCTGCTCAAGGAGCTGCGCCCGCAGATGCGCACGCTGGTGGACGGCTTCGCCATCCCGGAGGCGTGGCTGCACTGCGCCATCCTGCGGGAGGAGGGCGACCGGCAGGAGGCGATGGCCGCTCACGACCGGTTCCCGACTGATCGGTAACGGATCGCGGACAGGGTGATCACCAGCGGTACCCCATCCTGGGGCGACACGCCTCACCGACGGGAGACCTCCTGGTGATCTGGATCATCGAGAGCAAGAGCAAGCTGAGCCGCGTGTTCGCGGCCGACCTCACGCGCCTGCAGGCCAACGAGGCGGTCGCGGCGCACGTCGCCCGGTCCGTGCTGAACAGCAAGATCGCCGAGATGCAGACCCCGCTCGCACCCCCGCTCGCACCCGGCGAGCCGGTACTCGTCCTCGCCCACTCCGGCTACGCGCTCGACGACCGGCACCACGAGGAGCGGCCCTGGGTCGGCGGGCGCTGGCTGGACGAGTTCGTGCAGGACGTCACGGCGAAGTTCACCCCGGCCGGCATCAGCGGCCGGACGCTCTGGTTCCTCGTCTGCCACACCGGGCACGACGTCACCACGCTGGGCACGCTGCTGGCCGCCGCCGGGGTGAACGACGTGACGATCTACATGCCGACGGACTTCATGTACATCAGCAAGAACGGCATCCCGCACGTCCTCAAGAGCGATGCCGACCTCGAATCCGTCAACAAGGACGTCGCGAAGTGGGACGGCGACTACATGAGCATCACGGGCTCGCAGCCCACCGGCGCCTACTGGGCCGGCTGCACGGTCCGCAACCAGGTGGTCACCACGCTGGGCGCGAAGACCGTCGAGCAGGCCGTCCGCGAGCAGTTCGACCCGGACGAGGACGAGGCCTGAGCCGCCGTCGCCGGGGACCCGGACGCGGCCCCCGGCGACAGACGGCACTCGTGGCGACGGCTGTCTCAACGAGGGCCGGTCCCGATTCACGGCGTTCGTCGCGTCACGCCGACCAGCGTCGCCAGTCGCGCGACGTCGGCCGCTGCTGGTGAGCCCCGGGCGATCTCGGCGATCAGCGTACGAGCCAGCGGACGGCACCGGACCTCTGCCGGTGCCGTCCGATGCGCCTCGACCAGCGTGCGGCCGGCCCCCCGCATGTCACCCGCTTGGAGGTACGCCCGCGTGGCGTCGAGGAGGTAGGCCGCCTGATACTCCCCGGGCAACCGCCGCAGCAACCCCCGTCGCAGGATGTTCTCGTGCCGGAACAGAGCGTCGCCGACATCACCGAGTTCAGTCGCCACGACCATTCGGGCCATCTCCACTGCCGTCATCCCGAAGGTGACGTGGCAGTCCGCACCCCCGTCTCGGATCCGGTTGGCGATTCCAGCAGCCTGCTCGATCGACGCCACCGCACCAGACGTGTCCGAGGCGGCGGCAGCAGCCATCGCGGCTTGCAGCAACAGCGTGCCCCGCACGGACAGATCTCCCGCTCCCGCCTGCCCCTGGTCGAGACAGCGTTCCGCAGCGATCGTTACCGCAACCGCGAGTTGGTTCCGGCCTGCTGCCCGTAAGGCTTGACCGAGTGGGATTGCAGCGGTTGCCGCCAGCAACGGATCGAGGTTCGCGACGGTCACTGCCCGGTCTGCCACCAGCCATGCCAGAGCGACCTCGCCGATCTTCACCGACACTAACGAGGTGATCCGGTACGCCTGCACCAGGAGTTCGACTCCTGCCCGGACATCGGACCGATGTGTGTGCTGCACGGACGCCAACAGCTCCGGAAGAGTCCGCAACACCTGCGGGTAATGAGCGTGGTGATAGGTCAACCAGGCATGCGTGACCTGTCGCCGAACCTCTTCGACAGCGCTCGACCGGCTCGATGCGCTGGGTCGAAACACGTCATGGCAGGCGACGACGGCATAGACCTCGTCCAACCCGTCGGCTCTGTCGCTGACCGTCGATGAGAGCCCACCGACGTGGCGACCAAGCAACACGGAGGGATCAACCCGCAGGACCCGCGCGATCTCCTCGATCAGGGGGTACCGGTCGAGAGCACGGGCACCTCGCTCCACCTTGTCGACCCAACTCTTCGACTTTCCCAGCCGATCGGCGAGCATCTGCTGGGTCATTCGCCGCCGCACCCGCCACTGCGCCATGCGGCGCCCTATCGGCACCTCACTCCGCACGACGGCCCCGGCCGGCCCGACGCACGCGGGTTGTCTCCTCGGCCGGTATCCGCTCCGCTTCGGCGAGATCGAGAATCCGCTGCTTTGCGGCCTCCCGCTCGGCCGCCTCGATCTCTTCGCCACGGCTCGCTGATGCCCGACGGTCTCTGCTGCCCATTTCCCGGCCCTTCGACGAGGGCGCGGCGGCAAGAGGATGGAGGATGATAACTGCTGCCGCCGTCACCCTCGATCATCCTGAGATCACGGAGAGCAAGTCGAGCGAGTCGCCTCGTCCGCTACGGCATGCCGGACAGAGCGAGTTCGCGGACAGCCGCAATGACCTCGTTGGTCAGCCGTCGAGACGCGGAGGCAACGGCTATCTGATCCGCCGCTGCCAACGTCTCGCGGGCCGCTGTCAGGTCGCCAGCCTGCCCCTGTGCGATGGCAAGGTGCACGAGGTTGCGCCCGTGCCAATCCGCTCCGGCCGCCTCCTCGCTCACCCCTGCGACACCCGTCATCAGCAATTCCAGCGCTCGGTCGTTCGCACGGCTGTCGGTCGCGCCGAGGTAGCGCCACGCGATGCCGTGCTGCACGGCGAAGAACGACCGCGTGTACCAGTAGCCCCACGGGGACAATGGCCCCTCCGCAGCCTGGTCGGCCAACTCGGACGCCTCGGCCAAGCAGCTACTCACTTCGGCGGCAGCCGCGCCCGCCATAGCCAATCCTCTAGCCTCCTGACCTGCGCAGTAGGCTCGCAGCGCAGCATCGACGCTGTCGTCCCGTCGAGCGGCGCGGGACAGTCCGACCATTGCCGGCAGATCACCCTGCCACTCCGCTTGGTGGCCCTGAAACGACAGCACAGTGGCGACTAGATTCTTGTTGCCGGCCTCGTTCGCCCATTGCAGAGCCCGCGCATGCCAGGTAGTCGCCGCACTCGCGTCCCCTCGGGCGATACCCAGCCATCCCGCGAACTGTGCCCACTGAGCAGCCATGTCCACCATCTCGGCTCTCGTCCCCACAGGTGCGTCGCGCAGCAGGGACACCACCGTGTCGAGTTGCATCCGGACCGCTCCCATCACGGGTCCAGACCCGATGGCATCCTCCAAGAGGCGGTAACCCGCGAGGAGATTGCCGAGAGCGTTGACCGCAGCGGAATCGACGTGGTGGGGCCGCAGCGCCGCAAATGCCAGCCGCTCCCCCACCTCCGGAGCCGTCGACACCATCCCGGCCAATGCTCCCTGTGCCTGGAGCGCCCGGTCCAGCCGGGCCGCGATCTCCACGGTGGGTTTGGTCTGCCCCGACTCGAACTGGTGAATCAGGCTCTTGCCGTGGTTGACAACGGCGGCCAACTGTCGCAGAGAAAGCCCCCGCTCCTCACGCAACCGCCGCAACTCAGCAGCGAAACGCGGGTCCACAATCGTGCTGGCACGTGGAGGCATATCCCGGTCCCCTCGTCGTCCGGACCTGTCCTAGGACTTGGCGTCGGGATCCGCCGCTTCACGCTGAGAAATTCGCCTCTGCTGGTCGTTGCCGAAAGGCCACGTTCCGATCCGCGTAGGCACCCACCCAAGAAGAGAGGTTGCGGTTCCCAGCGACATCCTCCACCGATTCATTGATCAATTGAAGCGCCGGCTCGCAGTTCTGCACTGACCGCCCGTCACCCCTCCGTCGCCGGAGGGGTGACGGG
>NZ_SISL01000088.1:0-17381 GCF_004307965.1 Verrucosispora sp. SN26_14.1
CTCCTGGACGTCGCGCCGGAGCGGCTGCTGCACGTCACCCGGGTGGGCCGCCCCACCCACCCGGCACCCCGCTCCGCCCGCCGCCCAGATGTAAGGAAGGGACCCTTGTAATACACCAGGCGTTAGTAGGGGGCCCTTCCTTGCACACCTCGGGCGCGGCCCGGCGCGACATCCGGGTTGCGGACGGCCGCCTCGGAGGCGACGCGTCGCAACATTGACATCGATCGTTGACGCGGCATACATTCAGGCCGATCTGGCAAGCGCTTTCACCACCGCCCCCGTCCCGGGCGCAACTGGGCGGCCTCCGCCGCGCCATGGGAGCGCTCCCGTCTCTGCGTCGTCACCGACGGCAGGTCGATGCATCCCATTCCGAGGAGACCGGAGCAGCGATGAAAAGACGAATGAGAGCGTTCACACACAATGCCGCCCGGGTGACCGCCGGTGCCGTACTCCTGGCGTCGGCCGGAGTCGCCGTAGCGATGCCCGCCGGCGCGGCGGCAGCCGGTTGCACGGTGAACTACACGGTGGCATCGCAGTGGCAGGGCGGATTCGGCGCCAACGTCGTCATCACCAACAACGGTGATCCGGTCACGAACTGGACGTTGACCTGGCGCTTCGACGCCGGGCAGACCATCGACCAGGCGTGGAACGCCACGGTGACCCAGAGCGGCACCGCCGTCTCCGCCCAGAACGTCAGCTACAACGGCACGATCCCCACCAACGGCACCGCCTCGTTCGGCTTCAACGGGTCCTGGACCGGCAGCAACCCCGCCCCGGTCATCTTCGCGCTCAACGGGGTGGGCTGCACCGGCGGCACCATCCCCAGCCCGCCGCCGACCACGCCACCGCCGACCACCCCGCCACCCACCGGCGCGGCGGACATCACGGTCAACAACGCCACCCGCCACCAGACGGTCGACGGTTTCGGGGCGGCGCAGTCGATCTGGGGCAGCGCGTGGTCGACCGCCGAGACGCAGACATTGGTCGGGATGGGCGCCAACCAGTTGGGGTTGTCCATCGTGCGGACCGGTCTGTCGCCGGTGTCGAGCGAGTGGGCGACGCATGTGAACTCGTTGAAGACGGCCAAGGCCTCCGGTTCGGGCGTGAAGATCCTGGCCTCACCCTGGACGGCCCCGGCGGCGTGGAAGACGAACAACAGTCGGGTCAACGGCGGCAAGCTGCGGACCGACTACTACGACGACTACGCCAACCACCTCAACAGCTACGTCCAGTACATGCGCGGGCAGGGCGTGACGATCGACGTCACCTCCGTGCAGAACGAGCCGGACTGGCACCCGGACTACGACTCGATGGACTGGAGCGGCACCGAGCTGCGCAACTTCGTCCGTGACCACGGCACACGGGTGCAGAACACCAAGCTGATGGTCGCCGAGGCGGTGAACCTGAACTACACCTACACCGACCCGACGCTCAACGACACCACCGCCCGCAACAACATCGGCTACATCGGCGGTCACCTGTACGGCACCGAGGCGGCTGGGCGGCTGCGGTCGTACCCGCTGGCCGACCAGCACAACAAGCCGGTCTGGATGACCGAGTGGAACCTGCACGCGGCCGACGGCAACGGCTCCAACATCTGGGGCAACCCGGGCAACCAGACGGTCTGGAACGAGACGCTCGACGACATCATGCGCACGGTGCACCGGTCGATGGAGGCGAACTGGACCGCCTACGTCTGGTGGTACGGCAAGCGCTACTACTCCTTCATCGGTGACGGCGAGGCCGCCTTCGGCACCACGGCCGGCGCACCGCTCAAGCGGGGGTACGCCTTCTCGCAGTACTCCAAGTACGTCCGCCCCGGCTACCAGCGGGTCGCCCTGGCCAAGAGCTCCAAGGCCGCACCGCTGGAGGTGACCGCGTACCAGGGTGGCGGGAAGACGACGCTGGTGATCCTCAACCGCTCGACCAGCGCGGTCAACAACGCCGTGATCCAGGTGCCGCAGTCCGTCACCCGGGCGGAGCACTACCTGACCTCGCTGAGCGCCAACGCGGCCAGCCAGCCGACCAGCGTCAACGGCGGGCAGGTCTCGGTCAACGTGGGCGCGCGCAGCATCTCCACCGTCGTCCTGACCCACTGAGCGACGACATGTCCACACCCTGCGTGGCGCGCGAGGACCGCGCGCCACGCAGAGGCCGTCGGGCGTCCGCCCGTGGGCGGTCGCTGCGACCGTTCGCGAGCGACCTTCGACCGGCGGGGCGTCGGCACTGTCGGTCCCGGATGTGATGCTGACCGTCGTGATCGTGACGTTCGACAGTGAGTTGTGGACCTGGGCTGCCCGGCGTGACGAGAGCTGGACCTTCGTCAGCCTGCCGGTCGGGGCGTCGGAGGAGATCCGCGAGCGCTCCGGCGGGACCCGTCGGGGTTTCGGTGCGGTACGCGTCCGGGCCGCCATCGGCGGCAGCCGGTGGACGACCTCGGTGTTCCCCGACAGCACACGCGGTTGCTACGTCCTCCCGGTCAAGCGCGCCGTCCGCACCGCCGAGGCGCTCGACGTGGGCGACACCGCCACCGTGACCGTCGAACTGGTCGACCACTGATGAGGGCGGTGTCGTCGGAGCTGGTCGGGGCCGCGACCACCACGGGCCGGAGTGGGCCACGCCGAAGTCGTCACCGGGTCGGACCGGGAGCGACGTGCCGTTGGGCAGGGCCGGGTCGCAGGGCCTGAGGGCCCCCGGTCACCGTGGGTACCGCGCAGCGGCACGGCGACCTCAGGAACAACACATAGACGTACGACGACATAACGGCATCTCCTCGGTGCCCCGGTCGAGCGACCGGGGCGCCATGGAGGGCTCCTACCGCCACCCACCGAGCGGCTGACAGATCATGGACCATTCCCCGACCGCGATCGAGTGACGCGCCGTCGATCGCGCGCGTACGGGCGCATTCTCCGGGTCGCATTCCCGTCGAATTCCCGCACTACCGACGCGTCTCGCTACGATTCAATCGCACCGCCGTTCCGGCGGCTCGACTCCCCGTCGACATCG
Source organism: Verrucosispora sp. SN26_14.1 (assembly GCF_004307965.1). Lineage (NCBI taxonomy): Bacteria > Bacillati > Actinomycetota > Actinomycetes > Micromonosporales > Micromonosporaceae > Micromonospora > Verrucosispora sp. SN26_14.1. Next base: position 3,007 of record NZ_SISL01000088.1, read on the forward strand.
TGGAAATTCCACTGACGACGACCGGAAAGGAATGCCGCTCATGAGAAGTGAGCATCCTTCGCCGCTCGACGACGACGGGGCACGTCGAGCGGACCTTCCGCTGTCGTCGGCAGAAACCGCCGAGAGCGACCTGACCACTCCGCACGACACCCCCGACATCGTCGAGCCACGCACTCCGTCCGCCACCGGGGAGCGGGACGCCGACCCGACCGGGACCAACCCGACCGAGACCAACCCGGCCGGGACGGACACCGCGGTGACGCGCCCCCGGCGACAGCGACTCCGTCGCGCGCTGAGGTCGGTCCCGGGGCTGATCGGCATCGTCGGCGGCCTGGTCGGGATCGTTGCCGGCATCGCGGCGCTGATGCCGAAGGAGCAGCCGCCGGACCCGTTCCGGCACGCGTTGTTCACCGAGCCGTTCACCTCGACCGTCAGCGATCCGGACGAGGTCCTGGCGCGGTACGCGCTCTGGGTCGACACCGAGGACGGCGACGACGACGTGTGGCGGAGCGAGATCGACACCGTCCAGGGTCTGTTCCGCCTCTCCAACCGGACCGACGCCAGCCGGGTGCGCTACATCTGGATCAACGCCACCAACGCCGGTGACCGGGTGCCGGTCGAGATGACCGACAGGCCGGTCTCCGTCGACGTACGAATCGCGGACCGGGCCCTCTCCACCAGCGCGGCCGGATTGATGTACCGGTGGTCCGGTCAGCCGAAGCGGTACTACGCCTTCCTGCTCTCCGGAGACGGCACCTATTCGTTCGTGGCGCGCAGCGACACCCTCGGATTCTCCTACCGCCTGACCGAGCGTTCCGAGAAGATAACCGCCGAGGGCTGGAACAGTCTGGCCATCGTCGGCAAGGGCGATCAGCTCGATCTCTATATCAACGGCACGAAGGTGAAGACGGTCGACGCCGTCGATTTCCCGGACGGCACCGCCGGGGTGATCGCGACGAGTCGCGGTGCCTTCGAGTTCGACAACTTCCGCATCTACGAGTGACGGCGTCGCCGCGATCGCCGGACACGTGAGCCGGCACCCGATCGGAAGCCGAGACGACTCCATGGTGACGGTGCGTCGATCCCCGCACGGCCGTGACCAGGAGCGACCTGAGACGTAACGGCCCTGGAACACTCTTGACATCGAAAGGCGACCCCCGCCACACTACCGATGCTAATTCGATTTAGCACAGGACCAGATCCACAGAGTACCGAAACGGGTCATACCCCCCACCGGGCAGTAGCCCACGTGGCCCACGAGGAGGCTCTCCATGTCCGACCACCCCGCGCCTCGTCGCGCAGACCTCACCCACCTTCAGCGGCTCCGGCGGCAGTAAGCCGGAGCCGAGAGCCAGGGTCCGAACACGACCACGAGATCCGAACAGCACCGCGAGAAGCGGTTGTAGAGGAGTGTGCTCAGTTGAAGACAGAGACCGGAAAGCGCAGGCTCAGGCGTACCGTCTCGTTGCTCGCGACCATGTCACTCGGAGTCGGCCTCGTCGTCTCCGCGCCGGCTGCCGCCTCGGCCAAGCCTGCGGCCAAGGAGGGTGCGACCGTCAAGGCGGACAAGCACTCACCGACCGGATACACGGTCACCTTCGTCTACCGCAACCCGAACGCCACGCAGGTCCGTCTCGCCGGGGACCTGACCCTGCTCGACGTGAACACCGGCAACACCCGGTACCAGCCGGAGGAGTGGCAGCCGGGTCGGTACCACGCCGGGGGAACCGAGTTCCTCCGCGACATGACCAGGGACAAGAAGGGCAACTGGTCGGTCTCGCTGCCGCTGCACGCGGGCGGCATCAGCTACTGGTACCGGGTCTGGGACCCGACCCAGGGCTGGGAGAACAAGCGCATCTGGGACCCGGCCTCGACGAACCCGCGTCCGCCGGGCGAGTCCTCGTTCCGGACCCGGAACAACGACGTCCTCGACGCCGTGTACGTGCCGTACGCGACCAAGCAGAACGACCCGGTGCTCAAGAGCCGTGCCGAGTACGAGCTGCCGGCCAAGCCCAAGGACCGGGGCACCGTCAGGTACGTCCCGTACACCACCATCCTCGGCGACAGCGGTCACTACCTCGGTGTCTACCTGCCGCCCGGTTACAACGCCAAGCGCGCACAGCCGTACAAGGTGGCGTACCTGGCGCACGGCATCTTCGGTGACGAGACCGACTTCATGGTGCCGGCGAACGTCCCGAACATCCTGGACAACATGACCGCGAAGGGCGAGATCGAGCCCACCGTGGTCGTCACCATGGGCAACCACTTCACGGGCACCAGCCTCGGCTTCGCGTCGTACAACCAGACCAACGCCGCCGACAACCTGGTCCAGACGATCCTGCCGCTCATCGAGGACCGGTACAACGTCGCCACCGACCGGTCCGGCCGGGCGTACGCCGGGTTCTCGTACGGCGGTATGACCGGCGCCCACGTGATCCGCGGCTACCCGACCACGTTCGGGTACTACGGTCACTTCTCCGGCAACCCGTCGCTGAGCGCCCAGGACTACGACAACGTCGCGAACGCGGTCGGCGACGACGACCTCCTCGTGTTCCTCGGCAACGGCGTGTTCGAGGGCAACCTCAACAACCAGAACGCCATCGCCGACAACTTCCGCGCCCGTGGGTACACCGCCCACACCACCCAGGTCCCGGGTGCGCACGACGGCATGACCGCCAGCCAGCTCTTCACGATCTTCGCCCGCGACCACCTCTGGACGGGCGTCGACACGGTCGGTGACGCCCGTGCCAAGGTCAAGGCGAAGGCCGCGCCCGCGTCGGTCCCCGCCGGCCGCGCGTTCACCCTCGACGTCGAGGTGCGGGCACAGAAGAAGCACAAGAAGTCGCCGACGCCGACCGGCGAGATCACCGTGACCTTCGCCGGCAGCACGCACGTGGTGACGCTGGACAAGGGCAAGGCCGTCGTGAAGCTGCCGACCAGCGGGCTGTCCGCCGGGTCGTACGCGGTGCACGTCGCCTACTCCGGTGACCGGACCTACGCGCCCACCGCAGAGGTGCACCAGAAGCTGCGGGTGCGCTGACCGATGAACACGGTGGGCCGTTGACCTCCCCCGTCCTCGGTCCACCCGCACCGGCGGGGCCGCGTCATTCCTGACGCGGCCCCGCCGGGGTGTCCGGCAACCGGACGGTGAACAGGCTGCCCTCGCCCAGGGTGCTCTGCACGTCGATGGTGCCGCCGTGTGCCTTCACGAGATGCTGGGTGATCGGCAGACCCAGGCCGCTGCCACCGGTCGCCCGGGTACGCGAGCCGTCCGCCCGCCAGAACCTGTCGAAGATCTTCGACAGGTGCTCGGCCGCGATGCCCACCCCGGTGTCCCGTACGGTGATCGTGGTGTCCTGCGCGGCGACGGTGACCGACCCCCCGGGCGGGGTGTAGCGGATCGCGTTCGAGACCAGGTTGCCGACGATCTGCCGCAGCCGTACCGCGTCGGCCGGCAACACGGGGTCCTCATCGATCTGCACGGTCAGCGCGATCCCGGCCGCCTGGGCCGTGCCCCGATGACTGTCCACCACCTGCGTGACCACGTCCCGCACGTAGGTCGGCTCGGGATGGATCCGCAGCGTGCCCGCGTCGGCGGCGGCCAGGTCGGCGAGGTCGTCGATGATGTGCTGAAGTAGCACCGCCTCCTCGTGCAGCAGGTCGAGCAGTTGGGCGTCGGTCGGCGCGAGATCGTCCTGGGCCGCCTCCAGCCAACTGCGGATGTTGGTCAGCGGCGTACGCAGTTCGTGCGCGACGTCGCTGACCATGGCGCGTCGCTGCGCCTCGGCGCGGTCCCGACGGTGGGTCGAGTCGTTCAGCGCCCGGGCCAGCCGGCCGATCTCGTCCGGTGCGGAGACCGGGGCCGGCTGCTGCCGGTCGACGGCGTCGGTGAGTGTCCGCAACGGACGGACCAGCCGGCGGCCGACCAGCACCGTGACGATGATGGTGGCGACCAGCACCGCGCCGGTGACCGTGACGATGCGGACGGTGTTCTCGCCGGAGAGCGTGAAGGTGGTCTGGTCGGCGCCGCTGTCCGGGGCGGTGATGAACAGCAGCACGGCCGGGGCCACGTGCGGCTGGAGCATGCTCCGCCGCGACTGCTCCACGCACTCGCTGATCAGGGCCGCTTCGTCCGCGTCCACGTCGACCCGGAAGGTCTCCCGGGGGGCGGGACGGACGCTGCGCTCGTCGACGGAGATGTTGATCAGGTACGCGCTGAAGTCGGGCAGGATCTCCAGTCCCTCGTCGTCGGCCAGGTCGAGGCACTTCCCTGCCAGCTGCCCCAGGGACCGCAGCGCCTTCTCCTCGGCCTGGCCGGCCGTCTCGGGCTTCGCCTCGCATCGATCTGCCGACCCGCGCGGATCCGGCGTGGTCAGCACGACGGTGAACCGCCCGTCGGGCAGCGGCTTGATCTCTCCGTCCAGGCGACTCCCCCGCAGGCACCTCAACTGTTCCTCGGCCTTCGCGAGCAGTTCGTCGCTGACGTCGTCCGGCACCCGGAACGGGCCGACCGCCCGAGGGTCGATGCGGTCGGTGCCGCCGGTGAGGCCGAGGTCCAGGTTCAGCGGGTCGACCACGGCGGCCGGGCGGGCGGCGTCCAGCGAGGGGCCGTCGAGCGTGTCGGCCACGATCGTCCGGTCGTCGGTCATCAGCGTGATCCGCCGGTCCAGTCCGGCGGCCCGCTGCTCGATGAGCGGCGACACCGCGGACCAGTCCGGGTGGGTGGCCGCGTACTCGATCAGCTCGTTGTAGACCTCGGTGTTCTCGGCGAGTGAGCGACCCTGCTCCTGGCTGATCGCCCGGGTCGCGGTCCGGGTGGCCAGCCAGGCGGTGGAGGTGATCGCGGCGATCGCGATCAGCACCGAGGTGACCAGCAACCGGGTCACCAGACTGTGCCGGATCGGCACCCGCCGGGTGCTCATCGGGATGTCGCCGAAGCGCCGGCCAGCTTGTAGCCGACCCCGAAGACGGTCACCAACCAGACCGGCCGCTGCGGATCGCGTTCTATCTTGCGACGCAGGTTCATCACGTGGACGTCGATGGTCCGCTCGGTCGAGCTGCGGTCGAGCCCCCGCGTGTGGTGCAGCAGTTGGCCTCGGGTGAAGACCCGGTTCGGCTGCTTCACCATCGCCACCAGGATGGCGAACTCACCCCGGGTGCAGGCGACCCGGACGCCGTCCACGGTCACCTGGTGCGCGGTCGGGTCGATCTCGATCGGTCCGACCCGCAGCAGCCCGGCCCCGGCGGGCGACGGTGTGCCGGGTCTCGCCCGCCGCAGCAGGGTCCGCACCCGGGCCATCAGTTCCCGGGGGCTGTACGGCTTGGTCAGGTAGTCGTCGGCGCCCAGGTCCAGTCCGGTCAGCAGGTCGTCCTCGGAGGACCGGGCGGTCAGCATCAACACCAGGACGTCGGACTCCCCGCGCAGGGTCTTGCACACCTGGAGACCGTCCATCTCCGGCATCATCACGTCCAGCACCAGCAGGTCGGGACGGAGTCGGCGGGCCGTCTCCAGCGCCGCCCGACCGTCGTGCACCACCACGGCCTCGTGCCCCTCGGCGGTCAGATAGCGGCGTACCACCTCGGCCTGGCGAGGATCGTCATCGGCGACCAGCACCTGTGCACACATGGCGGCGATGATAGGACCGGATTCCCGACGGCAGGGCTCCGGCGGCGATACCTGACAGGTTTCTAACGACCGCTGGACACCCTCGTCGGCATGGATCCGAAGCAGGACGCCCCGACCGAGTTCATACCGCGTGTACCCGATCCGCCCGTACGGCGACGTGGTGTGCGGTGGATCGCCGTGGCGCTCGTGGTGGCGGTGCTGACGGTGGGTACCGGGATCGTGGTGACCCGGCACCGGGCAGACGCACAGCCGGCGTCGAGGGAAACCGACGTGGTCGCGACCACGCCGATCGCGCGCCGTGACCTGTCGACCACCCGGACGCTGCCCGGAAGCATCGGGTACGGCCCGACGCGCCCGCTGGCCGGGCACCTGACCGCGACGGTCACCTGGTTGCCGAAGGCCGGCACCACGGTCAAGCGGGGTGGGCAACTGTTCCGGGCCGACGACCGGCCGGTGGTGCTCTTCTACGGCAGCATCCCGATGTACCGGGACATCGCCGGCACGAACCTGGTCGGCCGGGACGTCCGGGTGATCGCCGACAACCTCCGTGCGCTCGGTTACCCGATCGGCTGGCAGCCGTCGCCCGGCGAGCAGGTGACGCCGCAGCCGCCGACCCGCAACGCCGCCGACGATGACGACGACGAGCCGGCGGCGGCAGCGGAATCCCCGGCAGCTTCGCAGCGGGTACGCAGCGGCGAGGGCGTCCTCACGCCGGCACTGGTCGCGGCTATCAAGCGCTGGCAGACCGACCTCGGTGTGCCGGCGACCGGCACGATCCCGGTCGGACACGTCGAGGTGGCCAGCGGGGCGGTCCGGGTGGACTCGGTGACCGCCCAACCCGGTGACCCGGCGGAGACGCCACTGATGTCGGTGACCTCGGTCCGCAAGGTGATCACGGTCGGTGCCGAACTCACCGACGCCGCCGCCATCAAGCGTGGGGACCGGATCCGGGTGGGCCTGCCCGACGACCGTGAGGTCCCCGCCCGGGTCGTCTCCGTCGGCCGTGATCTCGTCGCCAGCGACAGCGGCATCGCGAACGGCCCAGCGCTGCTCACCGTGACGGTGGCCGTCGACAAGCCGCAGACCATCGCCGACCTCGACTCCGGTGAGGTGCAGGTGCACTTCACCGGTCGTACCGCCGTCGACGTGCTGGTCGCGCCGGTCGAGGCGCTGGTGGCGTTGCGCGAGGGCGGTTACGCGGTGCAGGGACCGGGCGGGCTGGTCGCGGTCAGCACCGGCATGTTCGCCGACGGCTGGGTCGAGATCACCGGCGACGGACTGACCGAGGGCACCGAGGTGGTGGTGCCCTCGTGACCGGACCCGTGCTCTCGGTGCGTCACGCGTCCATGGTCTATCCCGGCGGGGTCACCGCGCTGGCCGACGTCAGCCTGGACGTCGCCGCCGGGGAACTGGTCGCCGTCGTCGGGCCGTCCGGATCGGGCAAGTCGACCCTGCTCAACATCATCGGCACGTTGGACCGCCCCACCTCGGGCACCGTCCACATCGCCGGCCAGGACGTCGCCACGCTCGGCGACCGGCGGCTGTCCGCGCTGCGGGCCCGGGAGATCGGCTTCGTCTTCCAGCAGTTCCACCTCGCCGACGGGCTCAGTGCCGTCGACAACGTCGCAACCGGCCTGCTCTACGCCGGGGTGCCACGACGGCAACGGCGGGAGCACGCCCTGCGCGCCCTGGCCCGGGTCGGTCTGGCGCACCGCACCGGGCACCGCCCGGGGCAGTTGTCCGGCGGCGAGAAACAGCGCGTCGCGATCGCCCGCGCCCTGGCCAACCAACCGTCGCTGGTCCTGGCCGACGAACCCACCGGCGCACTCGACACCGCCACCGGTCAGTCCGTGCTGCGGCTGCTGCGTCGGCTCCACGAGGAAGGCACCACCATCGTGCTGATCACCCATGACCGAGGCATCGCCGCGTCACTGCCCCGGCAGATCGAGATCCGCGACGGACGACTGATCCGCGACGACACGCACCCGTCGCCCGTCCCGGCGCTGGCCGTGGAGTCGGCTCCCGCCGTGGAGTCGGTCAGCTCGGCGCGCACCGTGGAGTCGGGCGGCCTGGCGCGTGCCGTGGAGTCGGGCGACCCGGCCGGCGATGCGGTGTCGGACCGGTGACCGGGCCGATCGACCGGGCACCACGACCGGCCCGGCTGGCCGTACCGGACCTGCTCTCGCTCGGGCTGACCGGCCTGCGGGCCCGCCCGCTGCGGGCGGTGCTGTCGGCGCTGGGCATCGCGATCGGCATCGCCACGATGATCGTGGTCACCGGCATCCCGGCCGCCGGCCAGGCCGCGCTGCTGGCCGAGTTGACCGCGCTCGGCACGAACTCCCTCCAGGCGGTGGCGGCACCGGATCGTGATCCGCCGACCAAGCTGCCGGAATCCGCCGTGGTGATGGTGCAGCGGATCGGCCCGGTCACGGCGGCCAGCGCGGTCGGCAACACCCGCACCGTGGTACGCCGCAACGACCTCCTCGATCCCACCGACGGCTCCGGCCTCACCGTGCTGGCCGCCCGCCTCGACCTGTTGCCCACCATCAACGCACGGATCAGCGTCGGCAGTTGGCTGAACCCGGCCACGGCGGAGTTCCCCACCGTCGTACTCGGTTCGGTGGCCGCCACCCGACTCGGCATCGCCGACCTGCCCGCCGGACAACCCGCACCCCAGGTGACGATCGCGGACCGGCGGTTCACCGTGGTCGGCATCCTGGCCGAGACCCCGCTCTCCCCCGACATCGACCGGTCGGTGCTGGTCGGGTGGCCGGCGGCCCGCAGCGAACTGCGGTTCGACGGCCACCCGACGGTGATCTACATCCGTTGCGAGGAGTCGCAACTGGAGGCGGTACGCGGTGTCCTGGCGGAGACGATCTCGCCGGAGCGTCCCGGCCAGGTGGTGGTGAGCCGCCCCTCCGACGCGTTGGCCGCGAAACGGGCCACCGAGGGCAACTTCTCCGTGCTCTTCCTGGCGCTGGCTGCGGTCGCCCTGCTGGTCGGAGGCATCGGGGTGGCCAACACGATGGTCGTCTCGGTCCTCGAACGGCGTGCCGAGATCGGCCTGCGACGGGCACTCGGGGCGACCCGGGGACAGATCCGGGGCCAGTTCCTGACCGAGTCGACGGTGCTGGCGGCACTCGGCGGTCTGGTCGGCACGGCGGTGGGACTGCTCGCCACCGTCGGATACGCGGCCTGGCAGGGATGGCCGCTGGTGCTGCCCGGCCAGGCGGCGGGCCTCGGGGTCGGCGGAGCCGTGGTGATCGGGGTGCTGGCCGGTGTCTACCCCTGCGTACGCGCGGCCCGGCTACCCCCGACGCAGGCCCTCGCCGCCGCCTGACCCCACCGGCCAGCACAGACGAAAGGGCGCGGCGACCGGTGCTCCCGGTCGCCGCGCCCTGCTGTGCGTGTAAGGAGGGGTCCCTTCCTAACGCCTCGTGTATAGGAAGGGACCCCTCCTTACATTCTCGCCGCGCTCGTCGGGCGGCGTCAGTTCTGCGCGGCGGCGACCTTGCGCTCGCACTCGGGTGCGAACTCCAGGCCCATGCTGATCGAGCGGGAGTGGTTCTGGTCCCCGCCGAAGGCGAGCGAGATGCCGTCCTCGGAGACCTCCACGTACTTGACGCCCTTGTCCTTCAGGCACTTCACGACGGCGACCGCGAAGTCCCGGGCCTCCGGGTTGGCCGGGTCCTTCTCCCACGGCGGCAGCGGATAGAACTTCGGCTCACAGATCAGGTTCGCCGCCTCGTACGCCTCCGCCTCCTTGGCGTTGGTCTCGCCGGACGGTCGGCCAGGATGCCCGGCCGTCAACTTCTCCGGGACACCCTGCTGCTTCAGGCACTTGCGGTACGGCCCGAGCAACGCCTCGTACTCCTCCGACGTGGTGTCGAGCCGCTCGCGCGGACGTTCCTCCTTCGGCTGCGCCGAACCGGTCCGTTCCGGCTCCGGGGTGGCCAACGAGGCCACCTGTCCGCTGCCGTCGTCCGTTTTCTTCTCGTCGGCCGTCGCCCCGCAGGCCGACAGCGCGATCAGCATGACGGCACCCATCAACAGCGTCCGACTCCTGCGCATGACAACGCCTTTCGTCCGATCGGACCGGGACATTCCCGGGCCACTGCGGCCGGTTCTTGGCCCGGCCGCAGCCAGCCTCCCGATCGGACGTGAGGAACATGTCAGGTCGGCGGGCCCCCCGCCGGACATCGACGGAGGGCCATGACAACTCAGCTCTGGGTGATCACCGGATCTGCGGCGAGGCTCTCGGTGCGTTGACCGATCAGGGTGCGCAGCCGATCCGCGTCGTCCGTCACGGTCTGCGCGTCCTGCCCGTCGACGCTCGACAACACCTCGGTGATGCCGTCGAGTGCCGCCAGTGCCGAGCCGTCGGCATAGACCTGCCGATAGAGCTGGCGGTACGCGTCCTCGTACACCTTCGTGAACGTCTCGCTGGCAAGGAAGCGTTCCTTGAGGAGGTGGCCGCCCCCATCAGGCCCACCACCACCAGGCCCACTGCCAGCGGGCCCACCACCACCGGGCCTATTGCCCTCTCGCCCACGCGTACGTGGCTGCCCGGTGTCGGGACGGTCCGCACGCTCGGGCATCGTGTCGGCAGCGCCGGGCGCGCCTTCCGGCTGGCCGGGCATCGTACGGGTGGCACCCCCGCCCCGGAAACCACCACCGAGGCGCCCCTGCTCGTGCGGGCCCTGGCCGGCGTCCCCGCTGAACGTCAGGTTGTAGTCCCAGCCGACCACGGTGAACTTCTTACTGGTCAGGTCGTACCAGAGGTAGTAGTTGCGACCCGGACCGGACATGTCGTCGAAATTGAGCAGCAGGTTCTGCCAGGCCACGTAGCGGGCGAAGGACTCCACGTCGACCCGGTCGGCGAGGTGTTCGTCGAACTCGGTGTCGCTGGCGTTCTCGACCCATCTGATCAGGTCGATGACCGGTTGCAGGTCCTGACTGCCCTTCATGGTGATCTGTTTGAAGTCGTCGTCGTAGGCGGTCGGGTCGTCGCCCTGGTCGGTGAAACTGCCGGTGGCCAGCGCCTTGTAGAGGACCCCACTGCCGTCGATCTTCGCGGTGAAGTTCTCGTCGGGATGTTCCACCACCAGGCGGGCGGTGGTCGGCCGGTCGTTGACGGTGAAGCTGGTGTACGCGTACTCCTGGGCCACCTCACCGGCGTCGCCGAGCAGGTCGAGCGTCACCGCCTCGTTGAGCACCGTGGAGCCGCCGCCCATGCCGGCGACGCGAACGGAGAGTTCCCGGTGCCCCTGGTAGCGGCGGCCGTCGACGTACTCGTCGAAGCGGATGAGCCAGGGCAGGTTCTCCGGTTCCTCGGCCTGGAGCGAGATCCGCGACATCCCGCCGCCGTTCGGCCCGGGACCGGCACCGCCGCGATCGGCGCCGTCCGGCAGCGGACCGGCACCGTCGCGATCGGCGCCGTCCGGCATGGGACCAGCACCGTCAGGTGCCGCGCCGCCCGGTCCGCCCTGCGGGGTCTCGCCGTTGCGGCTCAGGCTGCGCAGCGTGGAGTTCCCCTTCAACCGGATGCCGACGCTGGGCACGCTGGTGCCGTCGACGACCAGGTCCGCCTCGATGTAGTCCTTCTCGCCCTCGGCATAGAAGGTGTCCAACATCCGCTGGTAGTCCGCGTCGCGGAAGACGAGCGTGATGCTGTGTGCCACGGTCTCGTCGAACAGGTCGACGGTGCCGGCGATGTCCTGAGTGACCAGGTCACCGCCGACCGCACTGCTGGTGACGTACGGGCGGATGCGCACCGTGCTGAGCGTCACCGTGAGGACGAGCAGGAAGGCGGCGCAGCCGGCCAGGAACTTCCAGTAGTGCCGGACCCGGATCGGGATCCGGTGCTTGAGCCTCATCACAGGTCCGTCTGGTCGTAGCCGGTCAGCACCGTGACCCGCTGACCGCCGGTGCGTTCGGCCAGCGCGGCGATCAGGTCACCGGGTTCGGTGCCCTTCTTCAGCCGGACCGTGTACATGATCTCGGTCAACGCGCCGCCCCGAATCGTCTCCATGCTGACCAGCTCGAACTCGCTGGTGTGGCGCACCAGGACGTCCTGGATGGACTCGGTGTAGTTCTCCACGGGCGGGACCTGCACCTTCACCACCTGCCGCTGCACGTTCGCGGCGAACCAGTTGAAGCGGTACATCAGCACGATGATCATGCTGATCACGACGGCGGCGACCACGGCCAGGACGTAGAACCTGGTGCCGCAGGCCATGCCGATACCCATCACCAGAAAGATGAAGCCGACGTCCCGGGTCTCCTTGATGGCGTTCCGGAAACGCACCACGGACAGTGCGCCCACCAGAGCGAACGCGCGGGCGATGTTGGACCCGACGACGAGCATGATCAGCGAGATGAGCATGCCGAGAATGACGAGCGTCTGCACGTACGACTGGCTGTACGAGATGTTCCGGTGGGTGAATCGGTAGACCCAGCCGATCATCGCGCTGAGCAGGAAGGACAGCGACAGGACGAGGGCGATGTCGCCGACGCTGAACGTACCGGAGAGATCCTGGAATTCGAACGGCATGAGAATCGCTGCTCTCTACACGTAGGGATGGGAGACGGCGGCGTCGTCCGTCACGTGGAAGACGGATCGAGGGGCGCGACCGAACGCCTCCACGCTCTGGCAGTACTTCGACAACCGGACGATCGACAGGTTGGTCCGGGCGGCCAGATCGGTGAACCAGTACGGCACCCGCTCGTTGGCCTTGATCTCCACCACGGCGAGCGTGGCCGGCACGATCAGGCGGTTCTCCGCCTCCGCGCCCAGGTGGAAGTCGCGGTCCCGCCCGCGTACCCGATGGTCGATCGTGACCCGCAGGCCGACGTCGGAGTCCCGCCCGACGAACGCCTCCCGCTGGTAGCCGGTCATCGCGACCGGACGCAGATCCAGTCCACAGACCAGTTCAAGCACCTCTTCGAGGAAGGCCCGCTGGTCGGGATGGTGCGCGACCATCTCCCGGCGGTCGCAGAAGTCGCGGGCCAGGCGGTACGGCAGAGCGACGCGACGCTTCTGGGTGACCCGGTTGACCCGTTGCTTGATCTCGACGTGCACGAGGCTGTCGTCGGTGATCGTGGACCGGTCGCCGTAGTGCCTTATCCGCAGTTTGCGACGGAACCGGAGACCTTCGATCTTCTCCCAGTAGAAGAGCAGTCGATCCGTGTCGTAGTAGACGCTCCACACGCCGTATCCGGTCCGGTCACCATGGCTGTCGCGCCCCATTCGCGCGTCCAGTTCGGCACGCAGCGCCGCCACGTCGGCGACCGGCACCACGTACTTGACCTCGTACCGATTGAAGGCGTGCAATCGGCTCGGGGCGCGGAGCGCGTGGCCGGCCTGATCGTCGCGGTCGGCAGCCGGGCCGGACCCGACGATCGGTGCCGATGGTGTACGCGTTGCGGAGCGGGCGGGTGCCCGGTTGCGCCAGGTGAGCATGGGATGTTGGCCGATCCGTAGGCGACAGATGCCAACGAATACCAACAGGCGTACCTATGAACGAGCTTTGTTTCTCGGATGAACCCCCGGTGAACGACGTCGGCGTCACCGGTGACGCCGACGTCGTCCGTGTTCGTTACGGGGTGACCACCCGGCCGCCGAAGGTCACGACCAGCCGGCCGTCGGAGGCGAAGGACCACCCCAACGCCCCCGAGTACGACGAACACCGGGACCCGTTGGTGCCGGACCAGAACTGGTTCGAGCTGTCGGAGTTGCCGACGATCCGGTCGTTCGAGCCGCCGCTGCACGAGGTGTTGTTGCGGAACACCGAGGAACCGCCGTCGAAGTTGAAGTTGCGCTCGGTGTTGCCGATGTTGGCGTTGTTCGACACCGTCATCGTGCCCAGGTTCCGGTTGTAGGTGAACCCGTGCTTGCCGTTGTCGTAGGCGATGTTGCCCCGGATGGTGTGGTTCACCGCGATGTCCTCGCCGCCGAGCTTGAACCCGTTGCGGTCACCGTTGCCGGCCTGACCACCGTTGCTGAGGGTGCCGTTGCCGTAGGCGAGGGAGGACTCGATGGTCACCGCGCCGATCGCGCCGGTGTCGCTCTTGGTGTAGAGGTCGTACCCGTCGTCGATGTTGTTGTGGGCGACCGTGTAGCGGAAGACGTTGCCGGCGCCGACGGTCAGCTTCGGGGCGAACCCGTCGGCGTCCTCACCGTCGGAGTCGACGTTGTCGTGCGACACCGTGCTGACCACGAGGTTGTTGGAGGGCCACTGGTCCCGGGGCGCGTTGGCGATCAGCCGCGAGAGCTGGAGCCCGGAGTCCCTGTTGTGGCGGGTCACCACCCGCTCGACGATGTTGTTGTTGCCGGCGAGCAGGATGCCGTTGTCCCCGGCCCGCTCGACGACGATGCCACGGACGTGCCACCACGATCCGCCCATTTCGAGTCCCCGGTTCGCCGGGTCCTCGCTCTGCGCCGAGAAGTTCAGGACCGGGGTCTCCCCCGCGTACGCGAAAATGTTCTTGCGGGCGCTTGACGTGCCGTTGTTGCCCTGGCCGATGGTGATGGTCTGCGAGTGGCGGTAGGTCCCGCCGCGCAGGAAGATCGTCCCGCCCGAGGTGATCCGGGTGATCGCGGAGGCGAGCGTCGTCGGGCTCGCCAGCGTCCCGGGCGCGCTGTCGGTGCCGGTCGGCGCCACGTAGAGCGTGTTGGACGACGGCGGAGGCGTGGTCGGCGGAGGCGTGCTGGGCGGCGGGGTGGTCGGCCCGGTCGTCGGCGGCGGCG
>NZ_SISL01000089.1:0-17283 GCF_004307965.1 Verrucosispora sp. SN26_14.1
AGAGACAGCGGCGGGAAGGGCGTCGGGGCGGCGGCCTGGGCCGGACCGGCCGGCAGGAGCACGATCGGCACGAACGTGCCGAGACCCGAGACGGCGACCCGCCGCAGTCGTCGCACCCCTGGTTCCCCTCCGGCCGAGCCGTCCCGACCGGCAGTGGTCGCCGGTCGGCCGTGGCGCGGGGACGGGGACCCCGACCCGCCCCGCCGCACGGTGCCCAGAGCTTCCCAGCCGCGACGGGACATCGGTAGTCCCCGATCACCTCGGGGCCATCGACCCGGTCCGGTCCCCCGTCCGCCCTCCGGACAGGGGCGTCCCGGAGTCCCTTTCGAGGGGCACCGGGACGTCCCTCCTCCGACGGCGGGCGTACCGGGCCAACAGGTCACCGGGATCGTGCCGTCCACGCTGAACGGAGCGTTCCGTGTGCGCGTCGAGACGGTGACGTCAGCACCGGAAGGGAAGACACGTGGAGCCCGATCGACCCTCCGCCCGCCCCCGGCTGGGCACGTTCTCGCGTCGCGCGGTGGCAGGCGGTGTCGCCGGCCTGGCCGCGTTGTGCGCGGTGGCCGCCGCCGTCGGTTGGGGCGTGGCCTCGGACACGGACGCGCCGACCGGCCGTCCCGTCTCCGACGAGCACCTGACCACCATCCAGGCCGCCGCCCGGTCCTGTCCCGTCCTGACCCCGTCCCGGCTCGCCGGCCAGCTCATGGCCGAGTCGGGGATGCGCGCCACCGCCACCGGCACCGCCTCCGGCGGCGAGGGCATCGCGGGGCTGGACTCCGAGGCGTGGCGGTCCTGGGCGCCATGGCCGAACGCGCGGCGCTCGGACACCACGGCGAACGTGATGGCGCTGGCCCACCACATGTGCGACCTGAGCGGACACATCCGGGTGTCCCGGCTCGACGGGGACGCGTGGCGGTTGTCGCTGGCCGCGTACCACACCGGGCTCGACGACGTCCGGACCAACGGCGGCATCCCGCCGTCGGCGGTCGAGTACGTCGACCGGGTCAGCGGCTACTCGGCGTACTACGACAGGCTTCCCTCGTTCGGCCGCTCCGACGAGCCCGGGCCGGGCCCCGACCGGCAGCCGCCCAGGGCGGTCCCGGCCGACTACGTCCAGCATGTCGTCCGCGCCGGCACGATCTGCGCGGAGGTCCCGCCCGCCGCGGTCGCCGCCCAGGTGATGGCCCTGTCCGGGTTCGATCCGAACCTGCTCGGCGCGGACGGCCGGCGCGGTATCGCCCAGTTCCTGCCGGAGGTGTGGCAGGAGTACGGCCCGACCACCGCCTCGGTCTGGGAACCGCGCACGGCCATCCCGGCGCTGGGCGCCACGATGTGCGCGATGCGGACCGAACTCGCCGGCATCGAGGGTGACCCGTACCTGCTGGCGCTGGCCGCGTACCGTGGCGGGCCGACGGCGGTGCGGCAGACCGGGGGCGAGCTGGACCGCTCCACGCAGGCGTTCCTGCGTACGGTCCGCGAGCACACCGAGTACTACGAGCTGGACAGCCGGCTCGCGGTGAAGGTACGCACCACGAGCCCGGCCCCCTCGGCCTCCCCCACCCCGACCGGCAGCCCGTCCCCGGAGCCGTCCGACCCGCAGTCGCCGGACACCGACCCGGACAACCCGTCGCCGCGCCCCTCCGCCTCGCCGTCGCGAACCCGTGCCGAGACGCCGGTGGCGAAGCCGCCGGCGCGCCCGTCCGGGGCGAAGCAGCTCGTCGGCATGGAGACCGGGCTCTGCGTCACCGCCGGCACCAGCGACGGCGTACGCGCCACGCTGGAGCGGTGCCGGGAGACGCAGTCGCAGTGGTGGACCTTCCGGTCCGACGGCAGCGTCCGGGCCAACGGCCTCTGCCTCGACGTCGCCTGGGGCGAGGCGAAGGACGGCACCCCGGTGCAGGTCGCACTCTGTAGCGGCAACCCGGCGCAGAAGTGGGAGTGGATCGAGTCCAACGGCCGCCGCTCCCTGTTCAACCGGGACACCGACCGGTGCCTGGACGTCGAGGGACACTCGGCGGGCGCCCCGATGATGAGCTGGCTCTGCGTGTTCAACCCGAAGCAGACGTTCACGCTGAAGTAGCGGCCACCCACCGTGGAGCCCGGCGCCCCTCGGGGATGCCGGGCTCCACGTCGTCGCGGGGCTCTCCGGAAGGCCGACCCGCTCGGGTGGTCAGTCGGTCGGGGTGGGCGGTGGTGTCGCCCGGCGACGGGTGACCGCCCAGACGGCCTCCATCAGCAGGCCCGCGCCGACGGCGACGGCGGCCCCGGTCACCGGGGCCTGGACGCCGATCAGCCGGAGCTGGAAGAACTCCTGGAGGCCGGGCACCACCAGCACCGTGGTGAAGGCCAGACCCATGCACAGCACCAACAGGATCCGCCACCAGGTGTACGGCCGGGCGATGATGGACAGCGCCCAGAGCGCCACGACGAACAGCGTCAGCGTGGCGACCGACGTCTCCGCGGCGAGGTCGCCGCCGTAGTGGGCACGGGCGGCCGCGTACGCGCCGATGGTGGCGGTGGCGGCGAGAACGCCGCCGGGGACCGCGAACCGCAACACCCGGCTGACGAAGTCTGGCCGGGCGCGTTCCACGTTCGGTGCCAGCGCCAGCACGAACGCCGGGATGCCGATGGTGAGCGACCCGATCAGGGTCAGGTGCCGGGGCAGGAACGGGTACGGCACGGACGCGAGCACCACGATGATCGCGAGCAGCACCGAGTAGACCGTCTTGGTCAGGAAGAGGTTGGCGACCCGCTCGATGTTGCCGATCACCCGTCGGCCCTCGGCGACCACCGAGGGCAGCGCGGAGAAGTTGTTGTCGAGCAGCACGATCTGGGAGACGCCCCGGGCCGCCGCGCTGCCCGAACCCATCGAGATGCCGATGTCGGCGTCCTTGAGCGCGAGGACGTCGTTGACGCCGTCGCCGGTCATCGCCACGGTGTGCCCCTGGGACTGGAGGGCGGCCACCATGGCCCGCTTCTGCTGCGGGCCGACGCGGCCGAAGACCGAGTGGGTCTCCACGGTGCTCGCCAGCACCTTCGGGTCGGTGGAGAGGGTCCGCGCGTCCACCGGCTCGGCGGCGCCCGGCACGTCCACGCTGCGGGCCACCGCGCCGACCGAGACCGCGTTGTCACCGGAGATGACCTTCGCGGCGACGCCCTGGTCGGCGAAGTAGCGCAGGGTGTCCGACGCCTCCGGGCGGACCCGCTGCCGGAGCACGACGAGCGCGACCGGGACGGTGGCCTGCGGCACCGCCGCCGGGTCCGCCAGCGCCTCGGTGAGCGGGCGCGAGTATCGGGCGAGCAGCAGCACCCGCAGGCCCTGCCGACCGTAGGTGTCCGCCTCGGTCAAGGCCGGATGCTCGGTGAGCAGCATCTCCGGCGCACCGATCAGCCAGGTGCCGGTGCGGCCGGACGGCTCGGCGAGCGTCGCGCCACTCCACTTGCGCGCCGAGGAGAACGGCGCGGTCTCGCGTACGCGCCAGCCGGGCGGGGCGGGACACCGCTCGACGATCGCCCGCATGCTGGCGTTGGGCCGTTCATCGCCGATGCCGAGCGCGCCGAGCACCACCTCCACCGGCACGTCCGGCGTCAGCGACCGGATCTCCGCCACGTCCATCGTCGCCTCGGTGAGCGTGCCGGTCTTGTCCAGGCACACCACGTCGACCCGGGCCAGACCCTCGATGGCGGGCAGTTCCTGCACCAGGCACTGCCGTTTGCCGAGGCGGATCACGCCGACCGCGAAGGCGACCGAGGTCAGCAGCACCAGGCCCTCGGGCACCATCGGCACCAGCCCGGCCACCATCCGGCGTACCGCCTCGGGCAGGTCGTCCCGATTGACCAGCAACTGGCTGATGATCAGCGCGATGCCGGCGGGGACGATCGCCCAGGTGACGAAGCGCAGGATCCGGTCGATGCCGCTGCGCAGCTCGGAGTCGACCAGGGTGAAGCGTTTGGCCTCCTCGGCGATCTGTGCCGCGTACGCGTCCCGGCCGACCCGGGTGGCGCTGAAGACGCCGGTGCCGGCCACCACGAAGCTGCCGGAGAGCACGTTGTCGCCGACCGCCTTGACCACCGGGTCGGCCTCGCCGGTCAGCAGCGACTCGTCGACCTCCAGGCCGTCCACGGCGGCCAGCCGCCCGTCCACCACGATCTTGTCGCCGGGGCCCAGCTCGATCACGTCGTCGAGGACCAGCTCGGACGAGGTCAGGTCGACGGTCCGGCCGCCACGGCGTACCCGGGGACGGGCCTCGCCGACGATCGCCAGCCGGTCCAGGGTGCGCTTGGCGCGGACCTCCTGGATGATGCCGATCAGGGTGTTCGCGATGATCACGCCGCCGAAGAGGGCGTCCTGGATCGGGCCGACCACCACGATGATGGCGAACAGCACGCCGATGATGGCGTTGATCCGGGTGAACAGGTTGGCCCGGACGATCTGCCAGAGGCTGCGGCTGGTGCTCGGCGGCAGGTCGTTGACTCCTCCGGCGGCGACCCGCTCGGCCACCTCCCCGACCGACAGCCCGGTCCGGATCCGCTCTGCGGTGACCGGATCGGGACTCTGCGTGTCGACCGGATCCATCTCGTCCGTGGCCTGCCCTCGACCGGCGGCACCGGCGGATTCCACGTGGTTGCTCCCCCCGATGACGCGCGTGGACGTGCTCGTGACGAGCACCCCGCTGACGCTACCCGGCGGCCGTGAGCAGCCACCACGCATCAGCGACCACCGGCGACCCTGAGTTTTCCCGGGGTTGCCGGTGGTGAGAACGCGGTGACGGCCGGTCTCCCGGCGCGGAGGCGGGAACCCCCGCGCCGGGAGAACGGGGCGGTCAGCGGACGGTCACGTCCTGGACCTCGCCGATCAGCTCCTCGACGATGTCCTCCAGGAAGATCACGCCGGTGGAGCCGCCGTCGGAGTCGAGGACCCGGGCCACGTGGGCGCCGCTGCGGCGGATCGCGGTGAGGGCGTCCTCCAGCTCGCTGTCGCGCCGCACCGACGCGAGCCGGCGGACCCGCTTGGCCGGGACCGGGCTGGTCCAGGCGTCGCCGGTCAGGTCCATGACGTCCTTGATGTGCAGGTACCCGCTGGGTTCCCCGCCGGTGGTGAGCAGGTAGCGGGAGTAGCCGTGCGCGGCCACCGCCTGCTGGATCTCGGCGGGCGTCACCGGTGCCGGCAGCATCACCAGGTCCACCAACGGCACCTCCACGTCACCGACGGTCTTGCCGGTGAACTCGACGGCGGCGGTGAGGGCGCCGTTGCCGTCGACGAGCACTCCCTCGCGGGTCGACTGCGCCACGATGGTGGCCACCTCGTCGAGCGTGTACGTGCTGGTGGCCTCGTCCTTCGGGGTCACCCGGAACAGTCGCAGGACGCCGTTGGCGATCCCGTTCAGGGTCCAGATGATCGGGTTGAAGACCCGGGCGACCAGCACCAGCGGCGGGGCCAGGATCAGCGCGGCCCGGGTCGGCACCGAGAACGAGATGTTCTTCGGCACCATCTCACCGAACACCACGTGCAGGAAGGTGACCAGCACCAGCGCCACGACGAACGCGAGCACCGAGACCATGCCGGGCGACAGCGGGGTGTTCGCCAGCGGGATCTCCAGCAGGTGGTGGATCGCCGGCTCGGAGACGTTCAGGATGAGCAGCGAACACACGGTGATACCGAGCTGGCTGGTGGCGAGCATCAGGGTGGCGTGCTCCATGGCCCAGAGCGTGGTCTGCGCCGCCCGGCTGCCGGCCTGCGCCTTCGGCTCGATCTGGGAGCGCCGGGCGGAGATCACCGCGAACTCCGCGCCGACGAAGAACGCGTTGACCACCAGCAGGACGAACAGCCAGATGATGCCGGGCAGGTACGCACTCATCGGATCGCCCCTTCCTGACGGTCGTCGACCCGGCGGTCCGCGCCGGAGCCGCCGGTGGTCTCGGTGGGTACGAAGCGCAGCCGGTCGGCCTGCACACCGTTGAGGTGCTCGACCCGGAGCACCCCGCCCTCGATGGCCACCTCGTCGCCGACCGTGGGGAAGCGGCCGAGGTGGGCGGTGACGAACCCGGCGACGGTGTCGTACTCCTCGTCCTCGGGGACCACGATGCGGGCCCGCTCGAAGATCTCGTCCGGCCGCAGCGAGGCGTCGAAGTAGACCGACCTGCCCCGGCGCCGCATGACGACGCGGGCGCGGTCGTGCTCGTCCTCCAGGTCCCCGATGATCTCCTCGACCAGGTCCTCCAGGGTGACGATCCCGGCGGTGCCGCCGTGCTCGTCGTAGACGACCGCGAACTGCAGGCCACCGCCGCGCAGGGTCGGCAACAGCACGTCGAGGTGCATGGTCTCGGGGATCCGGGCCGGCTCGACCACGAGGTCCTGCGCTCGCACCCCGGCGCGTTCGGCCGGCGGGATCGCGAAGGCGTGCTTGACGTGCAGCACCCCGACGATGTCGTCGACGTCCCGGCCGATCACCGGAAACCGGGACAGCCCGGTGGCGGTGGCCCGCTCGATGATCTCGTCGGCGGTGGCGGAGGCGCCCACCGCCGTCATCCGGACTCGCGGCGTCATCACGTCGGACGCGTCGTGTCCGGAGAAGCGCAGCGTGCGGTCCAGCAGCGTGGCATGGTCCGGGTCGAGGACGCCGGCGCGGGCCGAGTGGCGCAGCAGCGAGCTGAGCTCCTCGGCGCTGCGAGCTCCGGACAGCTCCTCCTTCGGCTCGATGCCGAAGGCCCGGATCACCGCGTTGGCGGTGTTGTTGAAGAGCAGGATCACCGGCTTCAGCACGGTGGTGAAGAGCGCCTGGAACGGCACCACGAGCTTCGCCGTCTGCAACGGCACGGCGAGCGCGAAGTTCTTGGGAACCAGCTCACCGATCACCATCGAGAAGAGCGTCGCCAACAGGATGCCGACGACCGCGCCGACGGCGGTCACCGCCCCGTCCGGTACGCCGACCGCGCCCAGCGGGTCGGCCAGCAGCGAGCTGACGGCGGGCTCGAAGGTGTAACCGGTGAGCAGGGTGGTCAACGAGATGCCGAGCTGTGCGCTGGACAGGTGCGTCGACGTGATCTTGAGTGCGGCGATCGTCGGACCGAGCCGCTTCTCTCCCCGGGACTGACGCGCCTCGAGGTCACCCCGGTTCAGATTGACCAGCGCGAATTCGGACGCCACGAACATGCCAGTGCCCACAGTGAGCAACAGGCCTATTCCGAGCAGGATCCATTCAGACACGAGTCAGCCCCTGTCGCGGGTCGACGGCCGTACGGGCGACCGGGACGACGAGGGGCCTCGGACTATGATGCGGAAGATCATCCATGAGCAGCAGAGAGTAGTCGGTCGCGCTGAGAGCATGCTGAAAAGGGCCACCGGCGCGGCGACGAACCGGTCGTCGGGATGACGGGCTTTCCCGCCGCTCACGTGGGCGCCCGCCAAAAGGTTTTGTGGGGTTCCCACAACTCGGGTCGCCCAGGGTTCGGCGGTTACGACATGGCGCTGGCTGCCCATAGGCAGAACAGTGATCTGTGCGGGGGCCACCGTGCCCTGACGCGTGTCGCCGTAGGTCTACCGGAGGGGTCCGTCGGGTGTTCAGCCGTATCGCCATCGTCAACCGTGGTGAGGCCGCCATGCGGCTCATCCACGCGGTCCGGGAGCTGGCAGCGGAGACCGGATCCCGCATCGAGACCGTGGCCCTGTTCACCGACGTCGACCGCACCGCCACGTTCGTGCGTGAGGCGGACGTCGCGTACGACCTCGGGCCCGCCGCCGCGCGTCCGTACCTGAACCTCGCGACGCTGGAGCGGGCGCTGGTGGAGACCGGCGCGGACGCCGCGTGGGTCGGTTGGGGCTTCGTCGCCGAGGATCCGGCCTTCGCGGAGCTGTGCGAGAAGATCGGCGTCACCTTCGTCGGGCCCAGCCCGGACGCGATGCGGCAGCTCGGCGACAAGATCGGCGCGAAGCTGCTCGCCGAGCAGGTCGGTGTGCCGGTCGCGCCGTGGAGCCGGGGCGCGGTCGAGACGCTGGACGCCGCCCGCGCGGCGGCTGCCGAGATCGGCTACCCGCTGATGCTGAAGGCGACCGCGGGCGGCGGCGGACGCGGCATCCGGGTGATCACCGACGAGGCGGAGCTGGCCGACGCGTACGAGCGCACCAGCCAGGAGGCCGCGCGGGCCTTCGGCAGCGGTGTGGTGTTCCTGGAGCGCCTGGTCACCGGCGCCCGGCACGTCGAGGTCCAGGTGATCGCCGACGGTCAGGGCACCGCCTGGGCGCTCGGCGTCCGGGACTGCTCGGTGCAGCGCCGCAACCAGAAGGTCATCGAGGAGTCGGCGTCGCCGGTGCTCGACCCCGAGCAGACGGCCGAGTTGAAGACGTCGGCCGAGCGGCTGGCCGTGGCGGTCGGCTACCGGGGCGCGGCGACCGTCGAGTTCCTCTATCACCCGGGCGACCGGCTGTTCGCCTTCCTGGAGGTCAACACCCGGCTCCAGGTGGAGCACCCGATCACCGAGGCCACCACCGGCTTCGACCTGGTCAAGGCCCAGCTGCACGTGGCCTCGGGCGGACAGCTCACCGGGCGGCCGCCGGTCGAGCGCGGGCACGCCGTCGAGGCCCGGCTCAACGCCGAGGACCCGGACCGTGACTTCGCGCCCGCCCCCGGGCGGATCGCGCGGCTGGACCTGCCGGCCGGCCCGGGCATCCGGGTGGACACCGGCGTCAGCGAGGGCGACACCATCCCCGCCGACTTCGACTCGATGATCGCGAAGGTCATCGCCTACGGCCGGGACCGGGACGAGGCTCTGGGCCGGCTGCGCCGCGCGATGGCGGACACCACCGTGATCATCGAGGGCGGCGCGACCAACAAGAGCTTCGTGCTCGACCTGCTCGACCAGCCCGAGGTGATCGACGCGAGCGCGGACACCGGCTGGATCGACCGGGTCCGGGGCGCCGGTCGGCTGGTCGCGCACCGGCACTCCGGCGTCGCGCTGGCCGCCGCCGCCATCGGGGCGTACGAGGAGGAGGAGCGCGTCGAGCAGCAGCGGCTGCTGGCCACCGCCTCCGGTGGGCGTCCCCAGGTGCGGCACGCCAGCGGCACCCCGTCGGACCTCAAGCTGCGGGGCGTCACGTACCGGATGCGGGTGGCCCGCACCGGCGCGCACCGGTTCCGGGTCGGCATCGAGGCGGGCGGCACCGTGCACACCGCCGACGTCGAGCTGGACCGCTTCGACCGGCACACCGGGCAGATCGTCGTCAACGGCGCCCGGCACCGCCTGCTCACCGGCACCCACGGCCCGGTGCACCTGGTCGAGGTCGACGGGGTGGCGCACCGGGTCAGCCGGGACGAGGGCGGCGTGCTGCGCTCGCCGATGCCGGCACTCGTCGTCGCCACGCCGCTGACGGTCGGCGCCGAGGTCGAGGCGGGCGCGCCGGTGCTGGTGTTGGAAGCCATGAAGATGGAGACGGTGCTGCGGGCCCCGTTCCGGGCGCGGCTGAAGGAGTGCACCGTCTCGGTCGGCAGCCAGGTGGAGGCCGGCGCGGCCCTGCTGCGGCTGGAACCGCTCACCGACGGGGCGGCCGAGACGGTGGAGGCTCCGGTGACCTCCGTCGAGTTGGACCTGCCCTCCCGGCCCGCCGGGCTCCCGGCCCGCCAGCGTGTCCGGCGCGGTCACGAGGACCTGCGCGGCCTGCTGCTCGGCTTCGACGTCGACCCGCACGACGGCGGGCGGGTGCTCGACGAGTACCTGGTCGCGCGGCAGACCGCCACCGAGGAGGGGTACCGGCCGCTGGCCGAGGAACTCGACCTCGTCGACGTCTTCGCCGACCTGGCCGAGCTGAGCCGCAACCGGCCCACCGGTGAGGACGGCGAGGCCGCCCACGTGCACAGCGCCCGGGAGTACTTCCACACCTACCTGCAGAGCCTCGACGTCGAGCGGGCCGGCGTGCCGGACGCCTTCCAGGCCAAGCTGGCCCGGGCGCTCGGGCACTACGGTGTCGCCGAGCTGGACCGCGCCCCCGCGCTGGAGGGTGCCGTCTTCCGCATCTTCCTGGCCCAGCAGCGGGCCGCCGCCGACGCCACGGTCATCGCGACGCTGCTGCGTACCTGGCTGCGGGAGCCGCCGCCGGACGAGGCGCTGCGCGAACCGACCGGCCTCGCGCTGGAGCGGCTGCTGGCCGCGACGCAGGTCCGCTACCCGGTGATCGCCGACCTCGCCCGTGGGGTGGCCTTCGCCTGGTTCGCCCAGCCGCTGCTGCGTCGCAACCGGGCCCGGGTCTACGCCGAGGTCCGCCGCCACCTGCGGCACCTGGACACGGTGCCGGACGCGCCGGACCGCGCCGAGCGCGTCGCTGCCATGGTCCGCAGCACCGAGCCGCTGGTCCGGCTGCTCGGCCAGCGGTTGCAACGCGGCCACCTGGACAACACCGTGATGCTGGAGGTGCTGACCCGGCGGTACTACGGCAACAAGGGGCTGACCGGGGTCACCAGCCGCGAGGCGGCCGGCTGCCGTTTCGTGGTCGCCGGGCGCGCGGACTCCGAGCTGGTCTCGGCCGCCGTCGGCTTCGACGCGCTGGGCGACGCGCTGCGTGGGCTCGCCGAGCTGGCCGCCGACGGGCCCGCCGTCGACGCCGACATCTACCTCGCCTGGGAGAACCAGCCGGAGAGCTTCGACGAGATGGCGGCGGCCCTGCTGGCGGTCGTCACCGCGCACCCGCTGCCGCCGCAGGTCCGCCGGTTGACCGCCACGGTCGCCGGCAGCGGCGGGGCGGTGATGCACCACCACTTCACGTTCCGCCCGTCGAGCGACGGGATGGCCGAGGAGCGGCTGATCCGTGGCCTGCACCCGCACATCGCGCAGCGGATGCAGTTGGAGCGGCTGCACAAGTTCGACCTGACCCGGCTGCCGTCGGCGGACGAGGAGGTCTATCTCTTCCAGTGCGTGGCCCGGGAGAACCCGTCCGACGAGCGGCTGGTGGCGTTCGCGCAGATCCGCGACCTGACCGAGCTTCGGGAGCACGACGGCCGGCTGGTCGCCCTGCCCACCACCGAGGACACCGTGGCCGCCTGCCTCGACTCGATCCGGCGGGCGCAGTCCCGGCGGTCGTCGAAGAAGCGTTTCCACACCAACCGGATCGTCATCTACGTCTGGCCGCCGAGCAGCCTCACGCTGGAGGAGATGGAGAACCTCGCCGCCCGGATCCGCCCGACCACGGCCGGCGCCGGCCTGGAGGAGATCCTCTTCGTCGGTCGGCAGCGCAACCGCCGTACCGGCGAGCTGACCAAGATCGCGGTACGGATCTCCTTCGACGCCACCGGCGGAGCCGAGCTGTCCGTGGGCGAGCCGCCGGTGGAGCCGGTCGAGCCGCTCGACGACTACCGGCTGAAGGTGCTGGGCGCGAGCAGCCGCAACACGGTCTACCCGTACGAGCTGACCCGCCTGCTCGGCGACTTCGTCGAGCACGACCTGGACGACGCGCACGTGCTGGTGCCGGTCGACCGGCCGAAGGGACGCAACCGTGCGGCGATCGTGGCCGGTGTGGTCACCACCCCGACCTCCCGGCACCCGCAGGGCCTGACCCGGGTGGTGCTGCTCGGCGACCCGACCAAGTCGCTGGGCGCGCTCTCCGAGCCGGAGTGCCGCCGGGTGATCGCCGCGTTGGACCTGGCCGAGCGGATGCAGGTGCCGCTGGAGTGGTACGCGCTCTCCGCCGGTGCCCGGATCTCGATGAGCTCGGGCACCGAGAACATGGACTGGGTGGCCGCCGCACTCAAGCGGATCGTGGAGTTCACCCAGGACGGCGGCGAGATCAACATCGTGGTCGCGGGCATCAACGTGGGTGCCCAGCCGTACTGGAACGCCGAGGCGACGATGCTCATGCACACCAAGGGTGTGCTGGTGATGACGCCGGACTCGGCGATGGTTCTGACCGGCAAGCAGTCGCTGGACTTCTCCGGCGGGGTGTCCGCCGAGGACAACTTCGGCATCGGCGGCTACGACCGGGTGATGGGCCCGAACGGGCAGGCGCAGTACTGGGCGCCGGACCTGCCGGCCGCGCGGGACGTGCTGATGTCGCACTACGAGCACACGTACGTCGCGCCGGGCGAGCAGGGGCCGCGACCGGGCACCACCACCGACCCCGTCGACCGGGACGTCTCCGACTTCCCGCACGTGGTGGCCGGCAGCGACTTCACCACCGTCGGTGAGATCTTCTCCCCGGTGGCGAACCCGGACCGCAAGAAGCCCTTCGACATCCGTACGGTGATGCGGGCGCTGTCCGACCAGGACCACCCGGTGCTGGAGCGGTGGGCCGGCATGGCCGACGCGGAGACCGCGGTGGTGCAGGACGTCCACCTCGGCGGCGTACCGGTCTGCCTGCTCGGCATCGAGTCGCGTGCGGTGCCGCGCCGAGGCTTCCCGCCCACCGACGGCCCGGACACCTACACGGCGGGCACGCTGTTCCCCCGCTCCTCCAAGAAGGCCGCGCGGGCGATCAACGCGGCCAGCGGCAACCGGCCGCTGGTGGTGCTGGCCAACCTGTCGGGCTTCGACGGGTCGCCGGAGTCGATGCGCAAGCTGCAACTGGAGTACGGCGCCGAGATCGGCCGGGCCATCGTGAACTTCCGTGGCCCGATCGTCTTCTGCGTCATCTCGCGATACCACGGCGGGGCGTTCGTGGTGTTCTCCAAGGCGCTGAATCCCCGCATGACGGTGCTGGCGCTGGAGGGCTCGTACGCCTCGGTGCTCGGTGGCGCCCCGGCCGCCGCCGTGGTGTTCTCCCGCGACGTCGACGCCCGCACGGCGGCCGATCCCCGGGTCCGGGACCTGGAGGCCCGCGCGGCGTCCGCCTCCGGTGCCGACCGGGCCACGCTCACCGCCGAACTCGACGAACTCCGCTCGTCGGTACGCGCCGAGAAGCTCGGCGAGGTGGCCACGGAGTTCGACCGGGTGCACAACATCGCGCGGGCGGTCGAGGTGGGCTCGGTGGACGCGGTGATCCGCGCCGCCGAACTCCGCCCCCGCGTCATCGCGGCGATCGGGGCGACGGCGACCGAGTAGGACGGATCGCGACGGGGACGCCGGTGGCCGGATTCGGCTGCCGGCGTCCCCGTCGTCGGGCCACCCGCACGTAGGATCCGGCGGTGACCTCCGTACGCGACCGGCTCTCCGAGCCACAGCGGGACCTGCTGGACCGGTGGCTCCCCGACGCGGCGGTGCTCCGGGACCTGGGGTGGGACCTGCTGCCGACCACCGTGCTGGAGGTCGCCTCGGACGGGGCACGCTACATCGTGAAGGCCGGTGGCCCCGAGGACCAGCACATCGCCCGTGAGCTGCGCGCCCACCACCAGTGGCTGACGCCGTGGACCAGCCGGGACCGCGCGCCGGTGCTGGTGCACGGCGACGAGTCGGCCAAACTGCTGGTCACCCGCTACCTCCCCGGTGAGCTGGTGCTCGACAGCGCCCACGTCGACGATCCGGCCGCCTACCGGCAGGCGGGCGAGTTGCTGGCCCTGCTGCACGCCCAGACCTCCGTCACCGATGACGACTACGAGAGTCGGGAGAACACCCGGGCGCTGGCCTGGCTCGCCGGTCCACACCGGATCGCCCCGGCGACGGTGCGGCGGCTGCGCGCCGAGATCGCCGACTGGCCGACGCCGCCGGCCACGCTGGTGCCGACGCACGGGGACTGGCAGCCCCGCAACTGGCTGGTCCACCGGGGGCGGGTCAGCATCATCGACTTCGGCCGGGCCGCGCTGCGACCGGCGTACACCGACCTGGGGCGGCTGGCCGTGCAGGACTTCCGGCGGAACCCGGCGCTGGAACGGGCGTTCCTGGACGGATACGGCGCCGATCCGCGCGAGCCGGGGAGTTGGCACCGGACCCGGGTCCGCGACGCGATCGGCACGGCGGGGTGGGCGTACCGGGTGGGCGACGAACGCTTCGAGGAGCAGGGGCACCGGATGATCCGGGACGCGCTCGCGGCGACCGGGTAGCCCCCGCCGATGTCCCGCGCACCCGACGGTCCACCGGGCCGCCACCGCCTCTGGTACGCGCGTCCCGCCACCGACTGGCAGTCCCAGGCGTTGCCGATCGGCAACGGTCGGCTCGGTGCGATGCTCTTCGGCGGGCCGGAGCGGGACCGGATCCAGTTCAACGAGCAGAGCCTGTGGGGCGGGGCCAACGACTACGACAACGCGCTCGCCGGTCGACCCGACGACGACTTCGACCTGAGCGACACCGGCTTCGGGTGCTACCGGCCCTTCGGCGACCTGCTGCTCACCTTCGCCCTCGCGAGGGGCCCGGTCGCCGCCGACGGTGCGGGCCGGGTCACCGACTATCACCGGACCCTCGACCTGGAGACCGGCATCCACTCCACCGGTTTCGCCGTGGCCGGGCAGCGGGTCCGGCGGGAGGCGTTCGCCAGTCGGTCCGCCGACGTGCTGGTGCTGCGTTACCAGGCCGCACACCCCGGACCGCTGGACTGCGACATCGCCCTCACCAGTGCGCAGGGCGCGCCGGTGACCGTGGACGCCGCCGCGCGTACCGCCGCCTTCCGGGGCCGGTTGGGCAACGGCCTGCGGTACGCGGCCGGGTTGCGGCTGGCCGACACCGACGGGGTGGTCACCGCCGTGGGCGCGCGGCTGCGGGTACGGACGGCGACCTGGATGACGCTGCTGCTGGACGCGCGCACCGACTACCGGATGGACGCGTCGGCCGGGTGGCGCGGCAGCGCGCCGGAACCGGCCGTCGAGGCCGCTCTCGACGCGGCGGCGGACCGGCCCTACCCGACGCTGCGCGCGACGCACCTCGCCGACAGCACCGAGGTGGCGCGACGCGTCTCGGTCACCTGGGGCGACTCCGACGAGGACCTCCGCGCGCTCCCGACGGACGCCCGGTTGGCCCGTTACCGCACCGGCGGCGAGGACCCCGCGCTCGAACAGACCATGGTCGCCCTCGGCCGCTACCTGCTGTACAGCTCCTCCCGACCTGGTGGGCTCCCCGCCAACCTCCAGGGACTCTGGAACGACAGCGACCGGCCGCCGTGGGCCTGCGACTACCACACGAACATCAACGTGCAGATGGCCTACTGGGCGGCCGAGACGACCGACCTCGGCGACAGTCATCGCGCGCTGGTCGAGTTCGTCCGCCAGGTGGCGGTGCCGAGCCGCGTCGCGACCCGGCACGCCTTCGGCGCCGACACGCGGGGCTGGACGGCCCGCACCAGCCAGAGCATCTTCGGCGGCAACGCCTGGGAGTGGAACACCGTCGCCAGCGCCTGGTACGCGCAGCACCTCTACGAGCACTGGGCCTTCTCCCGGGACCGTGCCTACCTGCGGGACGTCGCCCACCCGATGATCAGGGAGATCTGTGAGTTCTGGCAGGACCGGCTGATCGAGCGGGACGGCGTTCTCGTCGCGCCGGACGGCTGGTCGCCGGAGCACGGCCCGCGCGAGCACGGCGTGACGTACGACCAGCAGATCGTCGCCGACCTCTTCGGCAACTACCTGGACTGCGCCGAGGCGCTCGACGTCGACGCCGGGTACCGGGCCGTCGTCGCCGACCTGCGGACCCGGCTCGCGCCGCACCGGATCGGGCGGTGGGGCCAGCTCCAGGAGTGGCGGACCGACCGGGACGACCCGGACGACGTGCACCGGCACACCTCGCACCTGTTCGCGGTCTTCCCCGGCCGCCAGATCACCCCCACGGCGACACCGGATCTCGCGGCGGCGGCCCTGGTCTCGCTCACCGCCCGCTGCGGCGAGCGCGACGGCATACCGTTCGACGAGTCCGCCGTGCGGGGGGACAGCCGCCGCTCCTGGACGTGGCCGTGGCGGGCCGCCGTCTTCGCCCGACTCGGCGAGGCGCAGCGGGCCCGGCACATGATCCGTGGCCTGCTGCGCTACAACACGTTGGAGAACCTGCTCTGCGACCATCCGCCGATGCAGATGGACGGCAACGTCGGCGTCACCGCCGCCGTCGTCGAGATGCTCCTGCAGAGTCACCAGGGTCTCGTCCACCTGCTGCCGGCGCTGCCCCGCGAGTGGGCCGACGGGGAGTTCCGGGGCCTGCGCGCCCGAGGCGGCTACCGGGTCGACTGCACGTGGCGGGAGGGTCGGGTCGTCGACTTCGCGGTGGTGGCCGACCGGGCACCGCACCGCGATCCGGTCCGGGTCCGGGTCGACGGCGCGGACGTCTGGGTCACGCCGACGGCTCCCGGGGCCGGTCCTCGGCCGGGATCAGCCCCTCGCTGACCAGCTCCGCCCAGAGCGCGTCGGGCACCGGGGCGGCGAAGCGGGCCGCGTTGTCGGCGACCTGCGTGGCGGTGTTCATCCCGACGACCACCGACGCGACGGTCGGGTGGCGGGCCACGTACGCCATCGCCACCTGCGGCAGAGTCGTGCCGTGCCGTCGGCACACCTGCGCGATGCGGACGGCCCGCTCGCGCAACGGCGGCGGCACCGGGCCGTAGTCGTAGGTGTCACCCGGCTCGACGGTGGCCAGCACGCCGCTGTTGAAGACGCCGGCGGCCAGCACCGACACGCCGCGTTCCCGGCACCGGGGCAGCAGCCGTTCGGCCGCCGTCTGGTCCAGCAACGTGTAGCGGCCGGCGAGCATGACGGTGTCCACGTCGGTCTCGGCGACGAACCGCTCCAGCATCCGCGCCTGGTTCATGCCGACCCCGATCGCGCCCACCACCCCCTGGTCGCGCAGCTCGTGCAGGGCCGGATACGCCTCCCCGACGGCCTGGCGCCAGTGCGCGTCCGGATCGTGCAGCAGCACCACGTCCACCCGGTCCAGTCCGAGCCGGTCCAGGCTGGCCGTCAGCGACCGGAGCACCCCGTCGGCGCTGAAGTCCCAGCGGCGCACGTGGTCGGCGGGCACGTCGAACCCGCCGTCGTCGCGCAGGTGCGCGCTGGTGGGCGAGGGCACCAGCAGCCGACCGACCTTCGTGGAGATGGTGAACTCGTCCCGGGGACGCCCGGCCAGCGCCGCGCCCAGCCGACGCTCGGAGAGTCCGAGACCGTAGTGCGGCGCGGTGTCGAAGTAGCGGACGCCCATCTGCCACGCGGTGTCCACGGCGCACTGTGCCGTCTCGTCGTCGACCGCGTGGTACAGGTTGCCGATCCCGGCCGCGCCGAATCCGAGGGCGCTCACCGGGACCGCCGTGCGCCCCAGTCGGGTGTGTCGCATCGCCGTCTCCTCACGGGGCGTCGCCGTCGGCGACAGGTGGTCAGTTCTCGGCGGGGGCGCGCAGCCGCAGGGAGTGCATCCCGCCGTCCACGGCGAGCACGGTCCCGGTGCTGTCGCTTCTACACATCT
>NZ_SISL01000009.1:0-47987 GCF_004307965.1 Verrucosispora sp. SN26_14.1
ATAAGCGCCAGACGGAGGGGCCGGCCGGGGCGCCCGCGCCGGAGGCGGTGGCTGACGACGATGACGAGGACGGCTCCGGGTTGGCCGTCGGCCTGGGCGTTGCCGGGCTGGTCGCCGGGGTCGGTGGTCTGGTGCTGGGCGGGCTCGCGTTCTCGCGTACCCGCCGGGACGCCGGCCCGGCCGACCGCGACGGCGAGGCGACCTCGACCTCCTGACCGCTCCGGTTGTCGCGGGCCCGCCGGGATGTCCCCGGCGGGCCCGTCCGCTTTCGGACCCGCTGCCGTGGATATCCGCAGATCAGCCGTTCGCCGTGGGTAAGGTCTGCCGGGTATCTCGCTACGGAGGGGGACAAGGCGGATGCGTTTCGTGTGGGCGTTGGCCGGGATGGTGCTGCTGATCACCGGCACCACCGCGTTGCTCGGTGCCGCCGGGCTCGGCCTGTTGACCAGTCACGCGGATCCGGGCGGGGGGTTCACCGCCCGCGTCGAGACGGTGCGGACATCCGGGCACGCGGTGGTGGTGGCCGACCTGGACGCGCTGCTGCGGCAGGAGATGCCGTTCAGTCGGGTCGGGCAGGCGC
Organism: Verrucosispora sp. SN26_14.1; assembly: GCF_004307965.1. Classification (NCBI taxonomy): domain Bacteria; kingdom Bacillati; phylum Actinomycetota; class Actinomycetes; order Micromonosporales; family Micromonosporaceae; genus Micromonospora; species Verrucosispora sp. SN26_14.1. Next base: position 581 of record NZ_SISL01000009.1, read on the forward strand.
GGCTGCGGCTGGAGGCACGCACACCGGACGGCCCGGCGTTCGTCGGGTTGGCCCCGGCCGACGAGGCGCGTCGCTGGCTGGCCGGGGCACCGCACGCGGTGGTGCAGCGGACCGTCCTGGCCCGGGGCCCGCTGCCGGTCCGGCTGGAGCACCGCGCCCCGGAGGTCGGCACGCCGCCGACCGTGCCGGCGGCCCCGGCCGCACAGACCTTCTGGGTACGCGCGGGTGCCGGCGTCCTCGAATGGAGTCCCGGGGAACTGGCGGGTCAGCGACTGAGCCTGGTGCTGATGCACCCCGACGGCCGGGCCGACCTGGCCCTGGACCTGCGCGCCGAGTTGCGGGCCGGTTGGGTCGCGCCGGCCACCTGGGGCTCGCTGGCCGGCGGCGTCCTGCTGGTGGTCCTCGCGGCGCTGGTGCTGCTGCGCCCGGCACGCCCGCGCGAGGTGGTCTTCGTGGTCGAACCCGACCAGGTGCCGGTGCTCGCCGGCCGGCTCGGCGTCAGCTCGCTCAGCGGCCTGGGCACCCCGCCGTCGCCACGTGCGACGCCCGAGCGGCAACTGGTGTCGGTGGCCGCCGCGCCCCGGGCGGCGATCGCCCCGGTGCCGCGTCCGGAGACCCTGGCCGACCTGCCCGCCCCGCACCATCCGCTGCGTCCGCCCGCCCCGCCGTCCTGACGGTCCCTCGGTGGGCGCCGGGGCAGCCGTCCTGACGGCACATCGGTGAGCACCGGGACGGGTGGGGCGGGCCCTCCGCGCTGCCGACGTGGAGGGCCCGCCCATCACCGGGGGATATCGGTGCCCATCGGAGGGATGATGCCTCTACGGGCAGATTACCGGTGAATGGTCGTCTCGGGAAGAGTGTCCGCTTCGTGCGACTCGGTCAGTGGCCGGTCCACCCGCGGACGCACCGGCAGCACGACCAGCAGCAGCAGGCAGAGCAGCACGTACGCGTTGCGGAGCACGAACTCCCACGGCGTCTGGGTGGGTGTCGGAGTGACACCCCAGTCGTAGAACGACACCACGCCGTACACGATGATCATCGAGGTGCCGAGCGCGAGCCAACTCAGCCGGCGGCGCCGCCGCGCCCCCTCGGGCGTGCGGGGATCGGTCCGCAACGCCGCGTCGATCAGGATGATCACCGCCGGGACGAACCAGTAGATGTGGTGCGTCCAGGTGATCGGGCTGATCAGGGCGGCGACCAGGCCGGTCAGGGTCAGCGCGGTGAGTGCGTCGCCGGCCTGGGTGGCGCGTACCGCCCGCCAGAGGCCGTACGCGACGACGGCCGCGACCAGGGGCAGCCAGATCAGCCGGCTCGGCTCCTCCGGCGCGGTCAGCCTGCTCAGCAGCCCGAACAGCGACTGGTTGCCGGTGTAGTCGGTGCGACCGACCCGGTCGGTGGCCCACAGCTCGTGCGTCCAGAAGCGCCACGAGTCGCCGGGTGCCACCGCCGCGGCGAGCAGGGTGGCTCCGGCGGCGGCCGCGCTCGCCACCACCGCCGCGCGCCAGCGCCGGGTGGCCAGCAGATAGACGATGAAGATGCCCGGGAAGAGCTTCAGCGCCGTGGCCAGCCCGATGCCGATCCCGGCCCACCGGCTGCCACGGGGTACGGCGAAGAGCAGGTCGGCGAGGATCAGCACCACCAGCAGCATGTTGATCTGTCCGAAGGTGATCGTCTCCCGGGTGCTCTCCACGCCGAGGACCAGCAGCGCGCCCACGGCCAGGGTGAACGCGTACGGCAGGCGGTGCCGGCGGATCACCGGGTCGAGCAGCCACTTGGTGGTGACCACCACGCCGAGCACGGTCAGGCCGGTGAAGATCGCCACCGTGGCGCCCAGCTTCAGCAGGGAGAACGGCAGCAGCAGCAACGCGGCGAACGGGGGATAGGTGAAGAAGAGCTCACCCTGCACCCGGTCGGGTTGGGCGTAGTCGTAGAGCGGATTGCCGGCGGCCCACCAGTCCATCGCCGCCATATAGATCTTGAGGTCGAAGAAGTCGTGCACGGTGCCCGGCAGGTAGAGCACCGGCAACACCGAGGCGAGCGCCAGTGCCCCGACGATCCGCCGTGCGGTGCGGCCACCAGGGTCTTCGAGGTCGACGCTGGACGGTGTGGCGGGTTCGGCGGGCACGGGAAAGACCCTAGCGGTCGGTCGGGCCGGCGGCGCGCAGCCACGGTGCGTGGGCTGCGCGTAGGCTGTGCCGATGGCTGATCTTCTCGTCTGGATCGACTGTGAGATGACCGGGCTCGACCTCGGTGGCGACAGGTTGATCGAGGTGGCCGCGCTGGTCACCGACCCCGATCTGCGCGTGCTCGGCGACGGCGTGGACGTGGTCATCCACGCCGACGACGCGGCGCTCGACGCCATGCCGGAGATCGTCCGCACGATGCACGGCAAGTCGGGGCTGACCGAGGAGGTTCGCCGCTCCACGGTGAGCCTGGCCGAGGCCGAGGAGCGGGTGCTCGACTACATCACCAGTCACGTGAAGGATCCACGGACGGCACCGCTCTGCGGCAACTCGATCGCCACCGACCGGGGATTCATCGCCCGGGACATGCCCCGTCTCGACGCGCACCTGCACTACCGGATGATCGACGTCTCCTCGATCAAGGAGCTGTGCCGCCGGTGGTACCCCCGGGTGTACTTCGGCCAGCCGCAGAAGGGCCTCGCCCACCGGGCGCTCGCGGACATCCGGGAGAGCATCCGCGAGCTGGAGTACTACCGGCGCACCATCTTCGTACCGCTGCCCGGTCCGGACGTGGAGAGCGCCAAGGCCATCGCCGCCGACCTCTGAGCGTCCCGGCAACCCGCTGGACGCGGTCGACCACGGTGGGGGTATGATTTCTCCGCACCCGCACGGGCGATGAGTTCGGGCGCGGCGGCATGGTGGCTGTAGCTCAGTTGGCAGAGCACCGGGTTGTGGTCCCGGTTGTCGTGGGTTCAATTCCCATCAGTCACCCGGAAAGTGGATCTACTCCACAGCAGCTCAGGCCCCGTCTTCGGACGGGGCCTGAGCTGTCGTAGGGGACTGGTAGGGGAACCGGGACGCTACGACCCGTCCTGGCGCCGCGCGATCCCGTCGACATACCCCTCGGCGTATGCCTGGGCGCGGACCTCGTCGACCTCGTTCCGCTGCACGACGCGGGTCTGGCCCGGCACCGTGGTCGCGTCGACGGGGCTGCGCGGTGCGGCAGCCTGCGAGATGTAGGTCTGGCCCCCGCGGTGCCGGACCTGCTCCTGGACTTCCGCGAGCTGCGCGCTGAGGCGGTCGACCTTGGCGGTCAGCGCGATGAGTCCCCGGACGAGCTCTTCCTTGCCGGTGTAGAGGTCCCGTCGCCGCTGCGTGTCACTCGATCGGGTGATCCATCCGCAGACGCCGACGATGTAGAAGGTGGCGAGGAGCACATACGTCTCGGTGGCGAGCGTGAGGGGGGTGAGGTGGCTGACCAGATAGAAGACGATGGCAGCGGTCAGCGTGACTGCCCCGAGCACGAGATAGCCGCACTCGGTTCGGCTGCGCGTACGAGTTCCCCACGTGGCGTTCATCGACGCAGTCTCCCTGATCACACTTGCCCCGGGACAAGTCCGATCGATGGGATTTGCAGATCGCGAAACATGAGTGATCGCTGGGCAACACCCTGTTCACCTAAGCGGTAAAGATCCTGTCCATATGACCGGGGTCACACCCCCCGCGTGGCCAGCTCATATCGGTGTGCGGGCCACAGGTCCATCAGCCCATCGGCATGCGTGACGACGAGCAGCGGCACGCCCTCCGGCATCTCGTATGTCTCACGCTCGGACGGGGTCGGGTTGCGGGACGACACTCGATCCTCGGCGTCGATCCACACTGTCTCCCGTGGCTGCTGAGCGCGCACCACCACACCGTATCCGCGCATGAACATCGCGAGGCCCTCGCTGCGGATCTGGTCGACGGCACGCCGGGCGGTCTTCTCGGCGACGCCGTACGTCTGCATGATCGTGCGCTCGGACGGCAGGCGGGCGCCGGGCCGCAGCTCGCCGGTGGTGATGGCGTGGCGGAGCACGTCGGCGATGTGCTGGTAGCCGACCGGGTCGTTCCCGCCGATGATCACTTGTGGAGGGTAGGGTCTGCCTCGCGCGTGACAGGTGAGATAGCTGGCTAGCCCAATCGACCTGCCTGGGGGCCGTGATGGACGATCCGTACCCGCCCGCGAGTCCGGTCCCCGATGGCGACCGCCAGCCACACCCCTGGCCCCGTGAGCCTCTGCCGCGCCGTCATCTGGCCGCTGGCTGGCTGGTCGCCGGGATCGTGCTGCTGGTGATGGTGGCGGGCATCTTCGGGTGGCTGTCGTGAGCCGCCTGGATGAGCCGGCCGACGAGGCGTCGCTGGTGGTGGCGGCTCAGCGGAGCGTCAGGGCGCATGCGGCTGGTCGGCGCTGCCATCTGGGGTGCCCGGGTGCCGGGTGTGGCCAGCATGCGTGGGCGCGGACGGTGGTGGATGAGGATGGTGCGCCGAGGGTGTGAGACGACGATGCGCCCCCCCGGCCGGGCTGGCTGGTGGGGCGCAGTCGTGTGCGGGGTCGGGTCAGGTCAGTTCGGCGCGCAGGTGGGCGAGGACCGGCTCGAAGACGCCGGGCAGCAGTTCGTCGACTTCGGCGAGGGTCAGCCAACGCACTTCGGCGAGTTCGTCTTCGTCGCCGACGATCGTGTCGAGCTTCCCGGAGGGTTGACACGCCAGGTAGATCATGGTGCGGCCGGTCTTGGGGTGGACGCGGCGGCCGATCTCGCGTTCTCCGGCGGTGACCAGTAGGCCGGTTTCTTCCTTGACTTCGCGGACGGCGGCGTCGGCTGCCGACTCGCCGGGCTCGATTTCACCGGCGATGAACGTCCAGGGTGGCTTGCCGTCGTGGCGGCGGCCGGCGAGGACGCCGAGGTGGCTGGTGACGATGGCGGCGACGACGGGACTGGGTTCGGGTGTCGTGGCGGGGTCGGGCACGTGATCCCCCTTCGGGCCGGCCGGGTTGAGTCGCTCGGCGATGAGCTGGTCGACGCCGGCTGCTGCGACTCGCCGGTGTCCTCCGCGTGTGCGGTAGGAGGCGAGTGAACCGCTGGTGGCGAGGTCGTCGATCTCGCGGCGGATGGTCGATTCGGCGTCGTGGAAGCCGGCGTGCCGGTATCGGGCGATGACTTCGCCGAGCGTGAGCCACGTGCCGTCGCCTGCCACCAGACCTCCCAGACCTGTCGAGTTGGTCAAGTCTCGCAGACGTGGAGCGGCGAGGGCGACGGTCGGGCGGGGTGGGTCCACCGTCTTCATGACACCAAGTCTGTCAGACCTTTCAAAACTGTCAACGGTGTGCCATGCTTGCCGCCATGCAGATCCCCAAGCCGCTCCAGGACGCCTGGGCCGCCACCCTCGACTGGGTCGTCGGCTACGGCCAGCCGCTGCTCTTCGGTGCCGGCGTGGTAGCTGCGCTGCTCGCGCTCGCACTGATCTGGCGGTTCCTACGCACCGGCGAGGTGCACGAACGCCTCGGCACCGTGGCCGTCACCCTCGCCACGCTCTTCGCCATGGAGGGCATGTACGAGGTCGCCAACGGGCCCCTCGGCCTCAACGTCCCCGGCAGCCTCATGTTCTGCGCCACCTTCGAGGTGGTCATGCTTCACCAGGGCAGCCTCGCCGCCCACAAGCTCGCCGCTGCCGCCGACGGTCCGGCGCCGGACATCAGCCGCCACATGAAGTTCGTGTGGCTCGTCGCGGTCACCTCCGGCGTCATCGCCTCCACCGCCTCCAGCTCCGTCACCGAGGTGGTGCTGCGGCTCGCCACCCCGCCGCTCGCCGCGGGCATCTGGTACATGAGCCTCTACGCCGACGTCGAGACCGCCGAGCGGCAACCCTCTCGGTGGATCTGGACGCCGCAGCGCATCGGCGTACGCCTGGGCCTGCTCAAGCCGGGCACGGTCGACGACTTGACCGAGGTGTTTCAGCAGCGTCGCATCGCTGCCCTGGTCGACGCGGGCATGGAGTTGTACGTCCAGCAGCAGGCCGCGCGGCTCAACGGCGCCCCCGACAAGACGTCGCGGTGGCCGTGGCGTCGCCGCGACCAGCTCGCTGACGCTCTGCGCCGTCTCCAGCACCTGACGCGGGCCGCCGACGCCGAGACGGTGCGGGCGGCCCGCGAGCAGCTTCGCCGCGTGCTGTCCATCGAGACGGAGCTGTTCCGCGACGACACCCAGGCGGACCAGAGCGAGCGCCGAGCGATGGACGATCTCCGGTTGGGTATGCGGATCGCGACCACCTCGCTGGGCCGCCAAGCGGACCAGATGCGGGAGGTCGCCGGCATCCGGATGCCGGCCTCCATCGCGGACCAGATCCCGGACCACATCCCGGCGGGATGGATGGACCAGCACCGGACCAGTCGCACGGACCATATCCGGACCAGCCTGGCGGACCAGACGCCGGCCATCGAGCGGACCAGTCACGTGGACCAGGAGCGGACCAGTCACGTGGACCAGGAGCGGACCAGCCCGACCGGTCCGGACCAGACCGCGACCAGGGGCGCTGTGCCCGCCACCCGGTCTACTCCGGCGCAGCGGACCACCGCCCGCGTGGACCGCGTGAGGCCCGTCAGCCCGGCTGCCGGCGGCGAGGTTCCGCCCAAGGTGCGGGAGATGGCGAGGGCGCTCGCGAAGAAGTTCCGAGGCGAGATTCCGGCCCGCGCAGAGGTCATGCGGGTCATGGGCTGGTCCTCGGCGGACTACACCGGCAAGGCCATCAACTTGGTCCGCACCGAGCGGGCCGAGCGGACCAAGAAGGAGGACTGACCAATGGCGAGAACGGACCGGTGCTTCACCTGCCGCAACGTCGTCGAGTTCGTGGACGTCAAGGACCCGTACTGGCGGCACGCCGGTACCGACGGCGGTAACGCCCACCCGGCCCGGCCGCTGAGCGTGCTCAAGGAGCGCCTGTTCGCCGCCTACGACGCCGACCCGTCGATGTCGTACGCCGAGGTGGAGGCCCGCAAGGCGTTCGTCTCGGCCCGGGGTCCGCGTGACGCGACCGTGGTCGCGGACCTCAGGCGCTACCGCCTCATCCCCCGCTGACCTGCAACAACAAGGCGCGGGGCCGGCCCCAACCTTCCACAGCCGGACCGGCCCCGCCTCTCTCCCGAAGGAGGAGAACAGTGTCCCATCACTCGACTGAGCGGCAGCGCAACGGTGACCCGAGCGGCGGTCGCCTGCTGTTCGTGTTCGCTGTGCTGATCGTGATCGCCGGCCTGTTCGGCGGCGTCCTCGGTGCCATGTCTGCGGGGTCGCTGTGACCCAGACGGTGACGCCCCGTAACTCTGCACCCTGCAGTGCAGAGTCCAGGGGGCCGCAGTTTGAGCGCGAAACCCGTGTTGTGGAGGCGGAAACTCTGCATTCTGCAATGACGGAGGGTGACCGTCGCCCGTGGACGTCGGCGGACTGGATCAACAAGTTCCGCGACCACGTGACGCCGCCGCCGATGCTGACGGAGCGTCGCCCGGCGGTGGAGACGATGCGCGACTACGCCCGTCGGGGCCGGTTCGCCGCGTCGAAGGGTCTGCTGCGTAACGCGGGGATCGCCTGGTGTCGGTTCGTGGCCGTGCCGAGCGTGGTCGTGGCCCGCACGTGGGAGTGGTTGACGGAGCGTCCGGCCCGGTTCGTGGTCGTCGCGGTCGTCGTCAAGCTGCTCACCTTCATCCCCCCGGTCGGCTGGCTGGTCGACCACGTCATCACCCCCAGCGTCAACGCGGCGCTGTGGCTGTTCCTCTGAAAGGAGGTGATCGTCATGAGGTTCTTCGCCACCGCCCGGTCGAAGGGCGTCAAGGTGCTCGCCTGGACGTCCATGGGCACCGCCCTGGTCGGCGGTCCGCTGGTCGCCGGCATGTTCCTCGGCGACGCCATCGACACCGTGTTGGAGGCCATCCCGTGGGGGTGGATCCCGCCGGTGGTTCTCGGCGTCCTGGTCGTGCTGCTGCTGCGCGACATGCTCCTGGACTGGGAGCCCAACCGCATGGCCATCTGGAGCCTGCTGCTCATCCCGTCGGTGGCGCGCGCCACCCCGGGTCGACTCGGCGACCGGATCGACGAGTGGACCGGTGCCGCGCTGGAGTTGGTCGCCGAGCCGCTGCGCGTGTGGTTGGGCACCAGCTCGCCGATCGCCTTGGCCTTGTTCGTGGGGGCCACGGCGATCCTGCTGGCGCAACGGTCCGTGAAGGGCATGACCCGGCAGGCCGCGACTGCGGACGCGTGGTGACCTGATGGAACCGATCAGCATTCTGCTCCTGGCTGCGGTGCTCACGAAGATGGTGGGCACCCACCGCGAGGACATGGAGTACGCCCGCCAGGGCAAGGACTCGCCGCGCTACCGGATGAAGATGGCGCGGGCCGAGGCGGCGCGGCGTGCGGGTGAGGCCGGGGTGCGTGCCCCGGCCCGCCCGGGCGCGAAGGGCTACTTCGCGGAGCTGTGGTACGACGCCTGGGACGACCTGGCGGCGCACCGGCAGCGGGTGCGGCAGGAGCGCCGCGACGGTGTCCGGCCGACCCGGCGACAGCAGGCAGCGGCGGTGTCGGAGTGGGCGAAGCGGAGCCTGAACCGGCGCCCGGACGGCCAGCCGGTCGACGATATGGTCGACGTGGCCGGGGTCCGGCCCGACCCGGCCCGCTCGTATGACCCGAACAACACCCGCAACTGCGGGGTCTGCAAGGGCGAGGTGGTGCTGGACGGACGTCCGTGTCCGCGCTGCCTGGCCGAGCAGGAGCGCCGCAACGCCGAGTGGGAACGCGAGCACGGCGAGCCGGAGTGGCTGACCCCGGACCTCGACGAACTGGACGAACCCACCACGGTGGTGCACGACAAGCCCAGCCCGCCGACCCCGCCGCGGCGGATTCCCGAGCCGCAGGACGCGTGGGACCGGCTCAGGGAGGGCTTCGCTGCCGCACGCCTGTTGCAGCGCCCGCCGGGCATCACGAACTGCGACAAGTGCGGGCGTGAAGCGCACATCAACGACCTGACGTGGATGTCGAACGGCAGCGACATGCAGTTGTGGTGTGACCGTCACGAGCGGCCGGAAAGGCCGAAGCAGCCGGAGGGTGAGGTCGACCTGACCGCCGACGACGTGCTCTCCAACCTGCTGGGCGGCCCGGCCGGTGCCGGTCACCCCCGCTGCGACCGCTGCTTCAAGGCGTTCACCGTCACCGCGGACAACCGCACCGTCTGCGGCTGCACCAACCAGCCCGACGACAACACCCCGCTCGCCACCGTCATCCCTCTGTTCCCGAACCCGAAGACCGCAGAGAAGGAGATCAGCATGGCCACGTCCGAGGTCAACGGCCTGTCCACCGCCCTGGCGTTCGCCGAGGCCGCCAGCAACGCCCACCAGTCGTTCGCCACCACCGGCGCCGAGGGCTACGTCGGTGCCCTGGAGAACGGCGGCAACTCCGGCGAGGTGCTCACCTCCGCCCGGGAGGCCATGGAGGCGTCCGGTATCGCCGCCGACAAGTGGGCCGCCCACCAGGCGGTGCTGGCGAAGCAGATGAACATCAAGGAGGGCTACGCGGACAACCCGGACGCCGCCGACAAGGGCTTCCTGCTCAACGGCTGAGCCCCGGCTCCCGCCGTCGGGCAGCGCGCCTTTTCGACGCGCTGCCCGCGCGGGGGAAGCCGGAACTCTGGGAGTTGAGATGAAGATCGAACGCTGTTACTTCGGCACCGCGCTCGCCGTCCGCGCCATCGGCTGGCGGTGGCGTTGGACGAAGAAGGGCCCCTGGCACTACCGCTGGCGGCCGATCATCACCGAGCCGCAACCCGCTCCGACCACCGACACCACCGCCTGAGAACGAGGGCAGCCATGGACACCACCGAGACGCCGACCGTGGGCGGCCTTCGCCCGCACCTGGCCCCACACGCCGCCGTCGGGGCCCTGGTCGTCGCGGCCGGAGCGACCCGCCTCGCCGCCACGCTCGTCGGCGACGAGCAGGCCGTGGCCGTGTGGGTCGCCGGCAGCGCCTTCGTGATCGCCGTGGTCGCCGCCACCCGCATCCGCCGCCGCGTCTTCGACAAGAAGGCCCGACGGCGGGCGTACGCATTCCTCGCGGTGGCCGTGGGCTGGCTGACCGGCGTCACCGCGGTGGGCTTGTCGCTGGGCGCCGTCGGGCTGCTGATGGCCCTCGGCTACGGCCTGTCGATGCACTGGTGGCGGCAGCACCCGGTCGGTCTCATCCAGCCGAAGGCAACCCGATCCGAGTATCAGCGGCGGTGGGCGGACAACGTCGGCTGCGACGGCGGCGCGCTGCCCGGTTCGCGTCTCACCAACCCTGAGTCGATCCCCTCGGGCGTGCGGTTCACGCTGCGCCTGCGGCCCGGCAGACAGCACCAGGGCATGCTGATGGAGAAGATCCGCACGGTCCGCGGCGGCCTCAAGCTGCTGGCCGACCAGGAACTCATCGTCGAGCAGCACCCCACCGAGCCGGAACCGACCGCGCTGGTGACCATCGTGACCCGCTCCCCGGTCAAGCAGACGGTCCTCTGGTCGGGCCCCGATGCGTTCGACGCCGAGACCGGGCAGGTTCGCCTCGGCCCGTTCACCGACGGCGAGGGATACGCAACCTGGCAGGTCTACACCGAATCGCGGCTGCTCGGCGGCTACCTGCAGGGCGGCACCAACGGCGGCAAGTCCCGCACCATGGAGATGCTCGCCCTCACCATCGCCGCGTCGAGGTCCCACCCGACGGTGATCCTGTACGCCGACGGGCAGGGTGGCGCATCGTCGCCGCTGCTGATGGACCACGCCGATGTGAAGGGCCGCACGCCCCAGCAGGCGCTGACGATGCTCGAAGGCATGTACCTGGTGATGCAGCTGCGTCAGGACGAGAACGCGGTGATGGGGCTGCGCGGGTTCGTGCCGGCTGACGACCGTCCCGGCCTGCTCGGTTTCCTCGACGAGTGCCACAAGCTGCTCGACAAGGCCAACAATCCGGCGCTGGCGGCGCGTACCCAGTTCCTGGTAGCGGCCATCGCCAGCGAGGGTGGCAAGGTCGGTGTGGCGTTGGTCCTCGCGTCGCAGCAGTCGACCCTCGACGCGTTCGGCGGGGCTGGCAGCCCGTACGCGGAGAAGATCCGGGGCAACCTGCTGACCGGCAACGGGGCGATGTTCAAGGGCAAGGACGCCAACGCCAAGACGGTGTTCAGGGTGGAGGTCGACCCGCGTACGTTCCCGGACATGCCGGGCTACGCCTTCCTGGTGAACCCGCGCCCGGGTGCCCGGTCGGCGCCGTTCCGCAGTTGCTACCTCACGGACGAGATGGCGGAGGAGTGGCCGAAGCGCATCGTGTGGCGGTCCCTCGACACCGGCGCTGCGGCGGCGTGGGGTGCGACGTATCTGCGGCGGCACGAGCTGGCAGAGGAGGCGCTGGAGGATGCCCGTCGCCGGATCGCTGCCCGGCGCGCTGGAGTGGTCGTTGACGAGCCGACGCCGCGACCGCAGCCGACGACCGGTGGGGACGGCGCAGCGTTGCAGGTGTTCGGGGAGGTGCAGGCGTTCCCGTCCTGGGCCCAGTTCGAGGCTGAGGCGCGGACCGAGGCGCGGAAGACGCTGAAGGAGGGCCACGAGAAGGTGCTCGCGGCGATCCGCGCCGGCTACTGGAAGCCGTCGACCATCAAGGAAGCCACCGGCTACAGCGAGCGGCAGGTGCACAACCTGCTGGGTGACCTGATGGTGGCGGGGATGGTGGTCAAGCCGGAGGGCAGCTACGGCCGATACGAGGTCGCGCCGGCCGCCTGACCTCCGGACACACGAAAGCGCCCCACCGGCCGCCATCAGGCAGCAGGTGGGGCGCTTCGATGTTGGTCGGCGCTACCGTCCTAGAACCGGTGGCACCGCGCCGTGGAGTCTACCGGCCGGGTGCGACCGGCGTTCGGGAGCCGATGCCGTTGTCCGACACCGCCGGAGCCACCGCGACACCCGCCGCCGTCAACCCCGCCAGCACCAGCACGATCCACTCCCCGGCGTCCAGCCCACCCAGCACGCTGGTGGCCAGCGCCTGGAGGACGGCGAGGATCACCGCGACGGCGGTCTTGCCCCACCGGTACTGCGGGGCGAGCGGCACCAGGTACACGCCGATCGCGGTGGCGGCGGCGATGCCGACCTGCACGATCTCCGTGGACCCGATGTGGTTGTCGCCGCCGAGTGCGGCGTACAGGGCGACCAGCACGGCGCCCAGGACAGCGGCCAGAGCCTTGCCGTACTTCTCCATGATCTCTCCTACTGTGAGGGTGTGACGAGGTACAGGCAGGTCAGCGGCGGTGTCGCCGAGGTGCCTGAGGTGTGCCCTGCCGGGCATCGCGACCCGGGCGGACGCCCGCGCACCACCCCCGGGTGGGGGCAGTGCCAGGTGTGCAGTGAGATGGGCCGTCAGTGGCGGTGTCAGGCCGACGGCTGCCGGTGGGTGGTGCAGCACGACCACCCGTGGCAGTGGCCTACAGGTGGCGGCCGTTGATGGTGCCGCCCGGGTCGCGGACCATCACCAACAGCGGCTCCGGCACGCCCGGCGTCGACAGGATCGCCGCCCGCCACGTCCGCAGCGTCGCCACCGCAGCGTCGATCTCCCCGGCCAGCTCCCGCATCTGCCGGCGTGTCTCCGCCACCTCCACGCGGGCGGCCGACGCTTCCCGCTCCGCTTCGGCGGTGCGTTCTTGTAGCTCGTTGACCTGCTGCAACGCGCTGTCGGTGAGTACCTTCACCGCGTCGGCGCGGGTCTTCGGCCGGGCCAGCATGCCCGCGATCAGCGTGGTCACCACCCCGGCCAGCCCGCCTCCGCCGACGGCTGCCGCGAGCAGCGCCCACACGTTGCCGGTCACCGTCCGCCCTCCTGTCGCAGCACCCGCATGCCCTGCCACACCTGCCAGCCGCGCCACGCCGACGCCACCGCCCAGGTGAGACAGAACCCGGCCGCGAAGCTGACCCTCGGTGAGCCGGTGGACAGCAGCGCCAGCCCGTACAGCAGCGGCGCCGCCACCTGCCCGTGCATGGCCGCCAGCTCCAGCACCAGCGCCCGGTAGGTGTTGGGCATGGCGATCGAGATCAGGCCGATGATGCCGGAGCCGAGGAGCAGCACGTACCAGGTCCACAGCACCCACGGGTCGACGAGCTGCTCGATGGTGCCCGGTGGCCGGGCCCCGGCGACGAACAGGGTGCCGACCACGGCGCTGAGGGCGAGGAACATGACCTCGTGTGGCCTGTGGCGGCCGGTGACGACGATCGTCGCCACCTGGGTCAGCTCTGCTTGCCGTAGACGGGTTCGACGGAGGTGACGACCATCCGGAACGGCGTCGCGAGATTGCCAGGCTCACCGTCCTTGCCCGCGAAGCGCTTCGCGAACAGCTCGTCGAGACGCGTCCACGTCACCGCGAGGGCCTTCGAGCCGTCGGTTTCCACGCCGTGCGCCTTCTCCGCCGCGGCGACCGCCGCCGCCGTGCCGGGCCCGTACTTGCCGTCCACGTCGGCGGCCTTGAGGAAGCCGAGCTTCACGAGCCGGTACTGGAGGTACTTGACGCCCTCGCCGTCGTTGCCCTGCTGAACGAACATGTCGGTCCCCCCTGTGCTGTTGTTGCTGCTGCCAGTGGCCCTGATGAGGCCGATGTGGATGAGGTAGCGGCGCTTCACCGCCGACAGATCCGCGTCCGCCTTGATGGCGTCGCGGAAGTACGACTCGTGGGTGTGCGTCAGGTGCGACCGATCGCCGGTCGCACGCCGGCCCAGCCGGTCCCAGCGGCGCACCACCTTGCCGTCCGGCGAGTAGATGACCTCGCGGATGTGCTGGGTGTCGGCGGCACCTGCCGCGCACTGCCGCACCAGCCACGTCGAGTAGTGCCGCAGGTCGAAGACCCCCAGCGGGGTCCGCACCCGGAACATGCCGACGTCGAGGGCCGCCGCGTCCAGGGTCAGGCCAGCCTTGTCGCGGGGCGACTCGACCACCGAGTAGTCGTTCGCGACGACCCGGTCGGAGCCGCAGTGGTAGCCGCCTCGGTGGTTGGCGTCGGGCACGATGCCGACCTCCCACGCCGGGGAGCCGAGCGGGTCGAGAATCGTCACCCCGGCGGCTTGGGCGCCGGGGCCGAGGTGCTCGATGAGGAGCCGTCGGGCGGCGAGCAGGTTGGCGGGCGCTCTGGTCACAGTTGCCTCAATTTCTGGACGGTGGCGAACGACCCGCTGGCCAGGGTGGTGGCGTTGGCGTTGCTGGTGTTCTGTGCGAACTGGAACACGACCTCGCCGCCGCCGCTGACGATGAGCCGCTCCTGGATGAGCTGCGTGGCCGCGTTGTCGAAGTGCGTCACCAACTGCTCCTCGTTGATGGTGGCGATCTGCCGCAGTCGAATGTCTCGGATCGCGGCGGTGCCGGTGTTGGCCGACACCGTCTGACCGGCCGACAGGATGTCCCGCGAGGTGAGGGCGACGGTGCCGGTGTAACGCCAGCACCAGCGGATCCCGCCGCCGAGCGACGTCCACCTGGCCGACAGGTTGATTTCGGTGAGGCCGTCGACGGGGCAGATGATCGCGCTGTCCGCGACAGTGACGGTGCTGATGCGCGTCGCTGCGACGCTCTGGGTCACGTAGGACGCGACCAGGTCGGCGAAGTCGTCGGCGGTGGGCACCATGCCCGCGTAGAAGTCGATGGTCATCGGCACCTCACAGGGCTAGGGCGTTGGCGGGGCTGCCGGCGGCCACATGGGTGGTGCCGCCGGTGTTGACGGCCACCCACCGGATGGGGCGGGTGCGGCGCCACACGGTGGCGGTCAGGGAGATGTCGCGGCCGGTGTCATCGACGCGGACGGTGGCGTACTGCTCGCGGCCGGGCCACATGCCCTGGTCGTACTGCGCCGTCCAGGTGTGGGGTGAGGCGTCGAGGCCGGCGCACAGGACGACAGGGAAGCCGCCGTGGGCGTTGCCTGCCGCCGAGCTGATCGCGAGGGTGTGCGCATCGGCGTTGATCATCACCATGCGGCGGTGCCAGTTCCGGGCCTGTAGCCAGCCGACGATCGTGGCCCGCTCCGACGTGAAGCCGGCCCAGGTGTCGGCGCCCAGCCCGAGCCACGGCGTGGGCATGTGCCAGACGAGCGCCTCGGCAGTCGACGTGGCCAGCAGGGTCTGGAGCCACGCGAGCTGGGCCGCGCCGAGCATCGTGGAGCCGGGCACCCGCGCCGACCGGGTGTCGGACAGGATGTGCAGCACCCGGCCCGTCTGCCACGAGTAGAACACCGGATTCCCGGCACCGAGCGGCAGCGTGGGGGTGGCGATCCGCTCGCGGTACACCTGTAGGTAGTTGGCTCGGCCGGGCGACGTGGAGTCGGAGTCGTTGGGCCCGTAGTCGTGGTCATCGTGCATCCACGCGAACTGGGCGCTGCGGTACAGCTCGTGCTGGCGCGGCTGCGCGAACACGTCGTCTAGGGCGCCCCGGTACTGGGCGACGCTCGCCGCCGAGCTGAGCCCGTGGCTGCCGCTGCCCAGGTCGTAGTAGTGCAGGTCCCCGTGGTGGATGACCGCCAGCCACCCTTCGGCCAGCGCCCGTTGCCGGATCGTGTCGAAGATCGGGTGGTTGCTGAGCCGGGACACCGCCGCGCCGGTCACGCCTGGTACGACCGGTGTGATGCCGGCGTCGCCGATGCAGGCGACGGTGTACGACGCCGGGTCGCCCACCGGCGCCGGATCGGTCACGAACGTTCCGGTCACGCTGGTGTCGACCACGCCGTTGTCCTCGACGCGCCACCAGTAGCGGGTGCCCGGCGTCAGCCCGGACCATCCGCCCTTCACCTGCCCGGTCGAGTTGACCGTCAGGGCCGACGACCACACCGGTGAGCTGAAATCCGGCGCCGTGGAGCGACCGATGCGGATCGTCGGGCCGGTCGTGACCCGCACCGACACCGCCATGCTGGTCGGACCGCCGTTGCCGTTGATCATCCAGATGACAGTCACGTCACACCCCCCACCGTGCGACCCGCACCCGCGTACCCGCCGGATGCTCGATCGCGATCCCGTTGACCGCCCTGGTCACGCTGAATAGCTGCGGCGAGGAGGTGTCGGTGATCGCGTCGACCTGCACCACCTCCGGACCCACCCACACGAACATCGGAAAGTCCTGCGGCCGTTCGCTGCTGGTGATCCACCGCTTGCGGCCGGGATCGGTGGCCACCAGCAGGTCCGTGGACGCCACCAGCGCTGACGTCGCCAGCTCCGATCCGGCCGTATCCAGTCGGCCGCGCGCCTGGTCGCCTACCACGAACACCCCCCACGGCGACGCTGGAGACGTGTTGATCTCCGCCCGCCACTCGTACTTGTCGATGGTCTCGGTGTAGCCCTCGATGATCTGATCGATGACGCCAGGGCCCATGGCCTCCGGCACGCCGGTCACGGTCATGCGGGAGCCGATGTCGCAGGCCAGCCACGCGGCGATGGCGGGCGTGGTGGCCGGACGCCGGAAGTTGACGCTCAGCACGGGATAGCGCAGATCGTCGACGGTGCCGAGG
Source organism: Verrucosispora sp. SN26_14.1 (assembly GCF_004307965.1). Lineage (NCBI taxonomy): Bacteria > Bacillati > Actinomycetota > Actinomycetes > Micromonosporales > Micromonosporaceae > Micromonospora > Verrucosispora sp. SN26_14.1. The sequence continues at coordinate 17,098 of NZ_SISL01000009.1, forward strand.
TGCACCCGCCACGCCGCCCGGTCCCGCAGCCGGTTGTCGCTGGACAGGTTGATCGCCGCCGACTCGTCATAGCGGCCGAACTCGGCGACATGCGCGTCGTCGACGAACTGCGCCGAACCGCCACCGGTGCGGCTGACCGTCCAGTCGTTACGGACGTACCGGTCGTCATCCGTCGGCGCCAGCGGCGGCGCCAACTGGCTGTACGTCAGCGGCAGCGCGGTCGGCTGGTTGTACCGGGAGACCCGAGGTAGGTAGGCGAATCGGCCATCGCGGCCCTCGAACAGGGTGCCCCCGTCGGCGTCCTCGACGTCCCGCATCACCGCCATCAGCGTGCCGGGCGGCTGAGGACCCATGCTCGTGCCCGTCGCACCCACCGGGGCGAGCTGCACACCCGCCGTCGCACAGGCACGGACCAGACGATTCGCGGCCGGCTCCCGCACGTAGCCGCTGGCAGGCCAGATCGTCTGCGGTGGCGCGGTCGTCAGGTTGACGGCGTAGAGCTGCGACCAGCCGGAGCCGCCCGCCCACACCGTCTCCACCTGGCTGAACCCGTCGTGCCCCCACGGGAAGCTACCCAACGTCGACGCGTAGTTCATCCACTGGAGCGATCCCACGGCGTGCAGAGAGGCGTGCAGCCGCAGCGCCGGCAGAAGATCGGGCCGCTCCAGTTGGATGCGGATGCCCACCCACCCCTCGGACGGGTGCGCCACCGACCACGGCGCGAACAGGCTGTGCACCGTCGCACCCGCACTGTCCTGCGCCACGATGGTCAGGCCGGTCTCGTTCGCCCGAATGACCAGCCGGGACACCTGTTCGCTACGCACGCTGATGACCGCGATGTCGATCGGCGTGGAGCCCAGCGTCGTGAACGCCCGCCAGTACCAGCCGACCGTCGCGAGGATCTGCCCGCCGACACCGATCTGCTCGACGGTCGGCACCGGCATCACGATCCGCGCCGCCGCCGACTCCAGACGGGCCACCGACAGCGACCCCGGCATGCCCTCGTCGCGCTGCCCCCACTCCACCGCCGCCGCGGTGGCGCGCGGCTGGCCGGGCACACCTCGGGTCGGATCGGTGGTGGTGGCCGAGTCCTCGAGCGGCAACCACGCCGTGAGCACGCTCTGACCGGACAGGAACTGGGTCAGCGGCGACCGCAGCGGACCACCCTTGAGCAGCCGATGCATCACCCCCGACGCCTGCACCTCGACCACGTACGTGTCGATCGCCCCGTCGACCAGCCGCGGTGCCAACTCGTCGATGACGCCGGTCATGCGGACATGCCAGACGCCCGCGACCTGAACCAGCACCCGAAGGCCCCAGCCACGCCGCAGTCGCAGGCCACCGGCGTGATCGACGGCAAGGACGCAGCGAGACGGCTGCGTCTCACCCGCCTCGTCGGTGCGCCCCCGAGTGATGCGCACCCCCGGCCGGACCTCGGAGGTGACCGTCTGCCACACCCACCCGGCCGGGTCCGACGCCGGATCAACGCCGGGTGCCACCTGAACCCGGACTTGCAGCGGGAAGGTCACCGCTTCTTCCTCCCGAAGGTGTTCTGCACGTCGCCGCCGTTCAGCTCGACCTCGCGGCGAAACTCGCGCAGCACGCCGTTGCCCTCGAGGACGACCACGTGCCGGTGGATGTGTTCGACGACGGTCCGGCCACCGCCGGCCATCGCCCCGACGCCGGGGACGACGGTCTCCGGGCCCCGCTCCGCGAAGCTGTAGCTGCGGCCCGTGTCGACGCCGATGCCGTACACCGGCTCACGGATCACCCCGCCGTCCGCCATCGCGATGTGGATGTGGTTGCGGTGCGCCTCCATCAGCGCGTTGCTGAACGAGCCCTTGTTGACGCCCCGCGTGTACGCGTAGTCGCGCCGGTTCGTGCGGTGGATCAGCTCCAGGGGACGCCACCCCGTCATCAGCGTCGACAGGGCGTCCTGGTTGTAGCCCATCCAGTCCACGGCCCGACCCGACCCGTGCCACAGCGGATCGCCCGGCCGGTAGCCGTTACCGAACGAGCCGGACAGGGGGCCGGTGGCGCGGATCCGGGCCACGATGCCCCGCCACACGTCGGAGTCACCGCGCTGCGCCGACGGGGACGGCGGCCACGGCCCGAAGTTCGGCGTCACCTGCGCCGCCACCTCACGCCACGACGGCACCTTCGTGTACTCGGCGGTCACCGGGAACGGCCACCGCACCACCCGACCACCGTTGTAGTAGCCGTGGACCTGGCCGGTGGCGTTCATCTCCTCCAGCAGACCCGGATGCCGCTGCTCGATGCGCTGCCGCGACTCCTTGCGGATCACGAACTCGTCGGCGTGCACCACACCCGCCGGGGTGTACTTGCCGCCCGGGCCGGTCCACCCGCCGTCCGCGAACGCGTTCAGCTTGTCGTAACGGCGCTGCTCCTCGGCGATGGTCGTGCCCTTCGCCAGAGCGCGCTGACGCACGTACATCTCACCGAGCTTGTCGCGGGCCTTCTTGTCGCCCACCACCTCGACAGTGGTCCGGGCGGTCCGGGGGATGTCCCGGTACGCGCCGGTCAGCTCCTCGACGGCCTCCTTGGTGAACCCGGCCTGACGCATCGACTTCCGCAGGCCGTCGATGTCCTTGACGTAGCGCCGGTTCACCTTGTCGAGCGACTCGCCCTGAGCCAGCCGGGCGTCCCGCTCCTCCTTGATCGTGTCGATGCGGTCGAGGATGGCCTTGCGGTTGGCCTTGCCCGACTCGGTGGTGATGTCGATCGTCGACTTGTGCTTGCGGAACGTCTCGTCGAGCGCCTCGATCGCGTCCGCGCTCTTGAGGGCCGCCCGGTCGGCCGTCATCTGCGACTCGAACAGCGAGTCGAACGCATCCTTGAGTTCCTGCGTCCGCTTCGCCGCCTCCTCGGCCGCCTTCCCGACCGACCCGACCGCACCAGCAGCCTTGTCCGACGCCGGACCGGCCGTCTCCAGCGCGGCCACATAGCCGGGGAAGATCTTCCGCAGCTCATCGACGGTGACGCCCTGCTTCGCAGCCTCCTCGGAGAGCTTCGCAAACACGGCCGCCGCCTGATCGGCTTGCCCCTGCTGGACCATCCCGGCGAGGGCCTGGTCCATCGCCTCCACCCGCTCACGGGTCTTCGTGAGGGACCGGTTGGTGCCGTCCAGGCCGGGGATCAGCGACTCCAGGCCGTCTTGCAGCCGCCGCGTCCACTGCCGACGCGAGTTGTCGGTGTCGGCCAGGTACTTCATCCCGGTCGACAGGTCTTCCATGTCCTTGCCGAGCACCCGGGCGGCCTCGCCCGCCAGATGCCCCGACTGCCCCCAGGTGGCGAGGCCCTTGCCGAGCGCTTCCACCTGCGGCTTGAGGTCTGTCTGGAGCGAGCTGAGGGCGGCACCGGCGAGCTGGAGCGCCACGAACGCCCCGGCCGCCCTCGTCGCACCACGCTGCGCGGTCTCCAGGCCCCGGGCGGCTTGGCGGCCCGCTGGACCCGTCGCCCGCAGTTCGGACAGCATCTCCTGGTTGGAGCGGCGCGCCTTCACCCACCCGGCACCGAGCAGCAGCAGGCCACCGGTCAGGCCGGTCACCGCCAGCGCGGTCCCGGACACGGCCGGCGGCAAGCTGCCGAACTGGGCCACCACGCCTTCGGCGGCCTGCGCCAGCCACCGCAGCCCACCCGCACTACCCTCGCCCGCCTGGATGGCTAGGTTGTCCAGCTCGCCGCGCAGCCGCTCCAGGTCACCGATCAGGTTGTCGGTCTTGAGCCGCGCGGTCTCGGCCGCGTAGCCCTGGTCATCGACCTTGTCGATCCAGCCCTGGATGCCGTGAGCACCCTGCTCGTAGAGGATCGACGCGGCCCGGATCGCGTCCGAGCCGAAGATCTGCGCGAGGGCGGCGTTGCGCTGCTCCTGGGTGAGCTGCCCCAACTGCGTCTTGAGCTGCCCTGCCAAGTTGACGATGCCCACGAAGTTGCCGTTGGCGTCGTACGTCACCAGGCCGAGTTCCTCCATGAGGTCGGCGGCCTTCTCCGTCGGATTCGCCAGCATCAGCATCGCGGTCTTGAGCGACGTGCCGGCGTCCGAGCCGAGCAGGCCCGCGCTCGCGAAGCTGGCCAGCGTACCGACGGTGTCCTCGATGCTCAGCCCCATCTGCGCGGACACCAGACCCGCCTGCGACAGGGCGTACCCCATGTCGTGCACGCTGCCCTGAGCCTTGCCGGCGGCGGCGGCGAGAAGGTCGGCGATGTGCGGAACCTTGCTGCCGTCGAGCTTGAACTGCACCATCGCGCTCGCGGCAGTCTCTGCTGCCTCGGCCACGTCGAGCTGACCGGCGGCGGCGAGGTCGAGAGCACCAGCCAGACCACCGCGCAGGATGTCGGCCGTCGCCACACCGGCCTTGGCCAGCTCCTCGACTGCCTGACCAGCCTCGGTCGCCGAGTAGGCGGTGTCCTTGCCGGCCTGCATCGACGCCTCGCGCAGCAGCTCCATCTCCTGCGCACTCGCCTGCGTCGCGGCCTGGACCGACGACATCTGCTTCTCGAACTTGGCGAACTCGTTGATCGCGAAGCCGTACGCGGCCACCAGACCGGCGCCCATCAGCGCCGCCGAGTCGGCGACCTGGTCGAGCTGGCCGCCGGTGGCCGCCTTGTTCATCTCGGCGGCGAAGTCCTTGGTCGACTTGCTGGCCTCATTCAGCCGGGCCTTGTAGCCGGCGACGTCAGCCTGGATCCGCACCCCGATCGTGCGCAGCGCAGCCACCCGTCACCCCCTCTCGTCGACCATGCGGACCTGCCACAGACGGGCGCCGCCGATGACGTCCTGCGTCTCAGCGGCCTTCTGCGCCTCCAGCAGCGCCAGGCGGGCCCGGCACACCTTCCGGTCCGCGACGAACTGCGGCCCGCCCTCCTCCTCGGAGGTGACGTCGGCGTACCGCTGGCCACACCCGCACGGGCAGCGTTGGGCCCGGTACTCGGCCCACGCGTCCACCCACGCCTGCTGGTCCTGGTCCCACTCGCTCTCCGGCTGCGACCAGGACCGCACCAGCCGACCGGACTCGTCGTACTCGTACTCGGTGGTGGTGATCGGCTCCCAGCCGCCGAGGCGTTTCAGGCTGATGCCCCGCCGCTCAGCCGCCTCCAACCGATCCCGCAGCAGCGGATCGGCGGCGATGCGGCCTACGAGAAAGGGATGTTCAGCCGGTGCCGGGAGATCCGCAGCACCTCGTCGGCCGCCTGGTGCTGCTGCGGCATGGGCAGAAGCGCCGGCTGACCGTCGGTGCCGAGCAGACGACCCCAGTCCTCGTCATCGAGCTGCGGATCGACCACGGCGGCACGCAACAGCCCACCCGGGAAGGTGCTCGTGTTGAACTGCGAGTCGGTGTCCCGCAGGTCAGCCTCGACGCCGTCGCCGCCACGACGGGGAGGATGCGCCAGACGCACACGCTCCCACTCGTCGTCGTCGAGTGGCCGGATCGTCAGCATCACCTTGTACTCGTCGAGCCGATCGCGGAGCTGCTGCACACGCTCACGCTGCTCGACCACCGCCTGACTGGTCGGCACCGACTCCAGACTGTCGCCGTAGGTCGACGTGTCGGCGTCCGGGGCGCGGCTCTCCGCGTCCTCCAGGTCGCTGAGCGCCTGCTGGTACTCGTCGAGGAGGTTGTGGTCGAGCCCGAGGTACACGGGGATGCGCTTGGTGTTGTGGCTGGCCTTCTTGATGCGGTCCTTGATGCTGGTCATGCTCGTGTCCTGGCCTTTCGCCCTGGCCCTGGACATGAAGCGGGGGCAGACCGGCCAGGTGGTCTGCCCCCGCGCTCAGGGTCAGGCGACGACAGCCCGCAGGGCCGGCTGCTCGCGCATCTTCAGCGGCACCTCGAAGCGCTCCACCGTGTTGGCCTCGGGGTCGAGCCACGCCGTCTCGCCGCAGATCACCGGGTACACCTGGACGTCCTGGCCGGACGCGTAGGCGGTCGCCGCCGCCACCGACCGTCGGATCACGATGAAACCCTCGGTGTCCGGGGTCATGGTCGTGTAGACCACGTCGCTCCCGGTCTGCTTCTTGAAGCGCATCATCGTGCCCGAGAAGCTGCGCCGACCGTTCGTGTTGGTGTCGAAGGTGTCCTCCAGGCCGGTCACCGGCACGTCCGCCGTCTCCGGCCGGAACCCGGCCAGGCCGTCGGCGGTCGCCCACTGGCTGACCCGGATGCCCGCGTTCAGCTCGGACGTGGTGGGGGCGTTCTTGTTGGCGATGGCCGGAACCCAGTCCGCCCTGGTCTTACCGTCGCCGGGGATGTCCGCCATGTCCTACTTCTCCTTGGTCTTCGCGGCCGGAGCCGGCTCGGTCGTCACGGACTTCTCGACGGGCGCGGCGACCTGCGCCGGCAGCACGTCGGCCGGCTGGTCGGCGTTGAACGGGCTGGTGGGCTCGGGCGGGTCGCTGGGGTGCCAACCCTTCGCCTGCCACAGCTCCACCGCGCCGGCCGGGAACTTCGCCCGCTGGCCGTGGTCCTCGTGCCGCAGCCAGACGTGCGTCACACCAGCCAGGGCCTTCTCGCCGTCGACCACCGACCAGCCCAGCGGCTTCCACCGGTCCCGCTCGTCGGCACCCTCGACCAGGGCGGCGGCACCGTACCCGTCGGTCATCCAGTAGGTCGTCTTCGCCATCGCTCGCCCTCTCAGCAGCGGATCAGCTTGTAGGTGACCGACGTGGCCGACGACAACGTCACCGTCGCCACCCCCGTGGCCGGATTCACGTGGCCCGGGCTGAGCCGGAACCAGCGGTCGGCGCCGTTCGCCACCGCCTGCGGGGCGGCCGTGCCCGCGTTCCCGACCCGGGTGACACCCGGGTCGGCGAGCGTGACGTTGACCGGCGACCCGCCGCCGTTGATGACCTGCAACAGCGCGCCGTTGACCCCGATGTCGGAAGCCGACACGGTGTCGGAGGTGGACATGGCCGCCGGAGCGACGGTCGTCGCCGCGCTGGTGACCGAGGTTGCGGTGAGCAGCGCCATGCGGCGGCCCCTTCCATGTGTCGTGATCCCGTCTCCGGGCCGTAGAAGATGCACGCGACCGCTACGGTGCGCGGCATGACTGATCAGCAGCACGAATCGCGGTGGAGCCTCAACCACACCGGCAACCGGGTCTTCGTGGCCGCCGTCGCCGGACTCCTCGCCGGCTGCATCGCCGGATCCGGCGGCGCCACCGGAGGGCTGCACATCCTCGCGGTGGCCGTGACGGCGGTGATCGCCTACGTGCTGCTCACCGTGCTGCGACCCCGCTAAGCCGGGTTGGTGCGCAGCCGGTACACGTCGATCTGATCCATCACCACGACCCCGGTCGACTCGTCCTTGACCGGCGGACTGGAGAAGTCCTTGCGGATCTTCCCCTGCGTCCTGCCTTCCACTGGCGGCTCCCGGTCAAGCAGGTCTTCCCGTACGTATCCGGCGACGATTCGAGCGGCATCCGCCGACCCGCCCACGCTGTGGCAGTAGGCACGCGCCGTCACCACCCCAGAGTCACCGTCCAGACCATCCCCCCAATCGGGGCTCTGGCCGTCCGAGTCGTCCACGGTGATGTAGACCAGCACGTACGGCGGCCGAACCTCGTCCGGCACCTCCCCGTCAAGCACGGTCAGCCGGTCGTCCGCGCGCAGCAAGTCGAGAAACGCGGCGGCGTGCGCCTGGACCGTCATGACCGCCTCAGCAGCCGCTCGGCGAGGTCGGCGAGCGCCTTCTCGAACCTGGGCTCCTCAGCCTGAGCTGCGGGGATCATGTGCGGGCGGGGCGGGTTCTTCACTGTGCCCAGCTCCAGGATGTTGCCGAGCGCACCCTGCCGCCTGTTCTTGTCCAGGCCGATCTCCGCCTCCGCGCCGCCGGCCGTCTCCTTCGAGTCGTACGTGATCGCGTACGGATACGCGGGGGCGTGCTTGAGGCCCGAGATCCGCTGCTGGGCGTCCTTCTTGATGTTGAGCGCACCCTTCTGGACGACCTTGCGTGCCTCAGGGATGGCGTCCTCGGCTGCGCTGTCCAGGGTCCGCACCCAGCGATCCAGTTCCCGGTGCTCGAACTCCACGCCGCTCAACTCGTGCGCTCCTCTACCTCGACCCGCCGCATCACCGGATGCGACTTGTGCGAGAGGCCACGCACCACGAACTCGCGGTTGAGCAGGTCCGGGTCGTGCGCCGCTTTTGTCAGCAGCACCTCGTCATCGGCCGCGATCCCCACCGCGCTAACCGGCACCTGGAGCTCGAAGCGCAGCATGAGTAATACCGCCTGGCCTGGAGTCTCCTCACGGGCCGCCGACGTCGGCTGCTGCACCCGACACCGACCCTCGTAGACCGTGGCGTACGTCGGCGTGACCACCGCAGTGACCGGGTCCGTCGCCTTACCGGTGCGGCGGCGGATCAGGCACTCATCGGCCATCAGCCGCTCAGCCATCGCCCGGCCTCGACCCAACAGCGCATCCACGGGCACCTCCTACGGTCGCGTCACCACACCCGCCGCCGGCCGCACCACCACACCGCCAGCAGGCCGCACCACCACGCCCTCCACCGGGCGCGGCACGATCCCGCCCGCCGACTCCGACCCGCCCACCAGGGCTACCGCCAGCGACGGCAGCACGGCAGCCAGCACGCCAGGAGCGCGAACGCCGCCGGCCGCCGACACCGCCAGCGCGGGCAGCGACACCACGACCAGCCCGGCCGCCCGCGCCGACCCGACCATCGAGGCCGAGACGGAAGGCAGACCGGCCGCCAGCACACCCGCCGAGGACGCGCCACCGACCAGGGCAACCGACACCGCAGGCAGCGATACCGAGGCCGCACCCGACGCCCGCGCCGCACCCGCCAGAGCAGCCGACAGGCCCGGCAGCAGCACGACGGCCGCACCCGACGAGCGGGCCGACCCGGCGGCAGACGCCGACAGCGGCGGCAGAGACCCGGCCAGGATGCCGGACACCGTCGGCGACGTCGCAGGGCCGAGCGGGGCCGTGTCCGACCATCCGACCTCGTCGAGGCGCAGCGACACGTTCGACGTGGCGCCGGTCTGGCCGAACCACACCTCCCGCAGCGGACCGCCCATGTTGACGCCGGTCAGATCGCCGGAATCCTGGCTCGCGGAGGTCGCATCCCCGGCGAAGATTCGCACCCGGGCCGTCGCCGACGTCGACCCGGCCGCCGACACCTCTACCCGCCACTGCGTACCCGCCGCCAACGCCGACGACGTCCACAAGGTGGCGTTGCCGTTGTTGTGGAAGGTCAGCACCCCGGCGGCGGTGAGCTGCACCCGGAACCGCTGTGCCGAGCTGGTCACGTTCATGGCCCGCAACGGGCTGACCGTGCCAGAGACGCTGCCCGGATCGATGTAGAAGCGGAAGTGCTGGGTGTTCGTCGAGTCCTCGGCGTTGACGCTCCATCCGCGTCGCACCGCGCCGCCCGTCGCGCCCAACGTCACCGCCATGCAGCGGGAGCCGTGCGACGGGCCGGTCGCCGAGTACGTGCACGACCCGCCGGCCGTGTCGCCGGTCAGCGTCCACGCGTCGCCGGACGATCCGCCGCTGTTGCCGGTGGTGATCGTGTCGCCGGCCGTCCCGCCCTCGAAGCTGTTGGTCAGGGTCGCCACCGGCCACCTCCGATCAGCTCGCGGGCATCGCCACCGAGCCGGACGTCAACTCCACCGTCAGACCAATCGAGATGGTCGTGGTGGACAGCTCCAGGTCCCCACCGCCACCGGTCGCGGTCACGGATCCGTCCAGCACGTTCGCGCCGGTCGAATCCTCAGCCCGGAACCACCCGGCCGTGCCGTTCGCGGCGCCCGTTGCGGACAGCGGCGTACCCGCCAGCGTGGCCACGCCCGAGCTGGCAGCACCGAACGCCGGATCGGCCAGCGTGAACGTCACCAGCAGCGTGCCCGACTCGGCATCGTTCGCCGTCGCCGGCTGCGAGCCCGTGTACACCTTGATCGTGCCCGCCGCCGGACCGCCATCCAGCAGACCCGCGATCGCCGAGGCCGCCGCGTTGCGGGCCGCCGTTGAAATTCTCGTCGCCACAGACCCTCCTACCAGCGCAGCGGCCGAGCCGCTTCCCCACACCCACGGACCGGTCGCGCCGGAGCGCCCGGGCGGATCGTGAACGCCCCCGACGGGCTGAGCCCCACCGCTTTCAGGACCCGATCCCGCTCGTCCGCCGTCAGCGCTGGAGCACCCGGCGAGCCCGTCACGTACGTGTCCGTCTCCCGGTAGTCGTCCACCTGCCTGGTCGACGACTGCAAGCCCTTCTGCGGGTCCATCAGCCGCCGGGCCACGTCCAGGGCGACCGGCAGCAGCGGCGACAGATCCGTCAGCGCGTCGTACCGGGTGCCGCCGATCTCGTTGCGGATCAGGGTCGTCGCCAGCAGCCGCGCCAGCGTCGCCGACGCCAGGTCGAGATCCTGCTGCATGTACGAGGCGAGCTGCTCCAGCGTGAACAGGTCAGGCACGTTGCCCCCTCGGGGTGGTCCGGTCGGCCCAGGACGGGGAGACCCAGGCCGACCGGAGTCCTACTCGGTGCGGACACCCGCCTCGTCGAGAGCCGCGATCACGTCCTCACGGGACGCATCCGCCTCCACCTCGACATCGTTGGCCGCCGCGTACGCCCGCCACGCCGGAGCACCCGACCCCGGACCGCCCTTCGGCGGCGGCACCGGCTCGCCCTCGTCCGGGTCGCCGGCGGTGTCGACGCTCTGGCCGGGGCCCGTGCCCGCGGCGACGGCGGCCTTCAGGGCGTTGATCCGGGCCTGCAACCGGGCCATCTCGTCCTCCGGCGACTCGGCCGGGCCCGGCGCCTTGCCGCCCTTCCACGCCTTCGGGTTGACGATCTTCCCGACCGCCCAGTCCGGCACCCGATCACCCGGACCGAACACATGCGCCGTGCCCTGCTCGTCCGCCACGTGCACGTACGTGGCCAGCTCCGGGCGGCTCACGCCACGTCCGCCACGAACGACAGGTCCGGGTTCACCGACACCGGCAGGCCGATCGCCGCGGCCTTCGTCCACACCGCGATCGGGTCCTCGGTCGTGTACGCGCCCGCGACGATGCCCGGACGCTCGGCCTCCTCCAGGCTGTACCGCGGGTCCAGGGACTCGGCGGTCGTGCCCAGCAGGGTCGCACCGAGCTGGGTGCCGTCCGCGTCGTTCGGGTCCACCGGCGCCGGCAGGTACAGGAACCGGTCGATCGGGATCGGCCGCACCGCCGACCCGTTGACGTTGATCTGCTCGTCGACGATGTACCACGGCGGCAGTCCGTGGTCGTCGAGGATGCCCCGCAGGGCCGCCTGCGACACCCGCGACGGCACCCCCAGCGTCGACCCGACCAGGGCGCGGATCTCGGCGTTACGCAGCAGGTAGCCCAGCACGGTGCTGGGCATGACCATCGCGCCGGGCGCCTCACCGTTGCTGGTGATGTAGGTCTGCTGCCAGGACAGCAGGTCCGCCAGCGGCGTCGCCGACGCGATCGTCGACCAGGGCGTGCCGGGCGTGACGGAGTGGCTGCCGGACCGGCCGAAGCTGACCGTGGCCACCACACCGTTCTCGTTGATCGTGACCGAGCCGTTGACCAGCGCGTCACCCCGGGCCAGCTCCAGACGGGCCGCCACCGACCGGGCCATCCGCTCCGCGTCGGTGAGGATCGCGTCACGGACCGCCGTCGCGTTCGCCGACCGCTGACGCAGCCGGTCGTACTCCCCGAGCCGGATCTTCCGGCTGATCGGCGGCAGCTCACCCGACACCCGGGTCAGGCCCGGCCGGTGCCCGATCGGCGACTCGGCGTCGTACGCGCGGAACGTGGCGGCCTCGATGAGACCCTCACCACCCCGGGTGAACCGGTACTCCAGGTCGTCGATCGGCCGGTTCGGCAGCCACCGCGCCAGCGAGAACTGGTTGACCGGCAGGTTCGCCGCAGCCTCCCGGACGTACCCGGTCAGCTCGACGGGCTCGATGTAGTCAGCGTTGAGCAGCATGTTCGGCTACCTCCCTTCTCAGACGAACCGGATCCGGCCGGCCACGTCGGCACGCCCGTTGGCGTCGATCGCGATCGGCAGACGGGACTCGATGACCCGGCCGTGCCAGAGCAGCGCGCCCTGCGGGTCCTGGGTGTTGACGCTCGGCGCGTCGACCGTGCACAGCAGGAGCCCGACGAGGGTCTCCCGGCCGTCGGACGCGGCGTCGCTGTACGGGCCGTACAACCCCGTCGCGGTGATCTTCCCGAGCGGCAGGCCGGACGGGAAGTAGCCGTTGGGGTAGTGGGTGCCCGACGTGAACGCGCTGGTGTCCAGCGTGATCGACTCGGCGGACTCGGTTGCGTGGGCGGACCCCAGCCACCGCTGGTCCTCGTTCTGGAAGGTCTCGGTCACGGGGTTGAGGTTCATCGCCCTCGCGCTCCTAGGTTGTCGTGGTCGTCTTCTTGTTGTGCCGCTCGCCGTACAGGGACTTGCCGGACTCCAGCGACGACGTCTTCTGCCCGGGCCTCGCGCCCTGAGCCGGATCCGGTCGCATGCCCGGCCGCCGGGCGCCGTTCTGGCCTGCCTGGTCGTCCTGGCCGGTGCCGCCGAAGGCGGCGAGCAGCTCGTCGGCGTCCGCCAGCAGTTCCTCTCTTGAGGACCCGACCAGCCGGGCCGCCTGCACCGCGGTGAGCTTCTTCTCCGCCTGCACCTCGGCGCGCCAGCGGGCGGTCCGCTCGTCGGCGATGGCCCGCTCCTGCGCGGCCAGCCGCTCGGTGAGCTGCTCCACCTCGGTCTTGCCCTTGTCGACGTCACCGCCACCCAGGGCCGTGGCGAGCTTCTCCAGCGGCGCCAGCGCGGCGATGCGCTTCTCCAGCGCCTTGCGCGCCTCCCGCTCCGCTGCGAGTGCTTTCTCGCCACCCGGGCCAAGCGGCTTGTCGCCGTCGCCCTCGGACTTCCCGGACTCGCCCTCCGGCTTGCCGCCTTCGGTCTCGCCGGACTCCCCGCCGCCTTCGCCCCCGTCGTCGGGGGCCGCGCCGAGGGCCGGCCAGATCAGTCGGCCGTCCCGGCGCACACCCAGCGCCCGGATCGGGGCGCCGGTGTGCGGGTGGGTCAGGGTGGGGTGCAGTGGCAGGTCGCCTGCGGCGCGCAGCCCCGGCTTGATGCTGGTGAGGGTCATCGCGACCTCCAGTAGGACCGGGCGTCGCGCCCAGGTCAGGTGATGTAACCGAACCGCCTGAGCAGGCGGACCGCTTCGTTCCGGTTGCTGCCGGCGATCGCCAGGATCGACTCGGGCATGAGCCGCGGCGGGCGGGCCGACCGGTATCGACCCCCGTCCCGCTTCTCACCGGACTCGCGGGCACCCAGCCGGATGCCGGCCTGGCCCCGGGGCGTCACCCCTTCGCTGGTGACGTACAACTGCCGGCCGTACACGTCGACCGCCTCCAGGCGGCCACGCTCACGGCCACCCCGCAGCATCCGCGCCTCGTCGGCGGTGATCCGGGCTCCGGCCGGGGCCAGCCCGAACGCGCCGCGGCGGGCGTTGACCACCTGCGAGATGTCCGCGCCCAGCCGGATCGCTTCCGCGCCGGCCTTCGTGAACTGCTTGTCCTGCTCGACGGCACTGAGACTGTCGAACCATGCTCGCGGGTTCGTCCGCACGTCGTCAGCGGTGTCGTCCGCAGCAGGGACGTGAATGCAGTCGCAATGCGGATGCCGGTCGAAGCCGGTGTTCCACCCGTAGTGCCGGCCCGCCAGGACCACGCACCGGCCGCAGGTACGGCCCACCACCATCCGCACGTACCCGGTCGCCCGACGCCGGGTCACCAGCGCCGTCTGGTCGGCCACCCGGCCCGCATCGGCCACCTGAGTACGCACCATCGTGTCCAGGGCCGCGTACCCGCCCGCCAGCGCCCGCTCGACGGTCGCCCCGTCGCGGATCGCCACCAGAGCGCCGACGGCCGGCTCGTACAGCAGTGACGCCAGCGGCCGTCCGTCCGACGCAACCCCCGCCACACCAGCCGGCACCAGCCGGCCCTCGCGCGCCGGGTCGACGCGCTGCGCGTCGAGCACCTCGTCGAGATACCCGTCGGCGGACCGGGCCGCCGCCAACTGCGCTGCGTTGGTCAGCGGCACCAGCTCGGCCAGCAGGCCAGTCCACGACCGGGCGATGTCGTCCGGGTCGACGCGTACCCACAGCAGCCGCGCCACCGCCGCCAGCGCGTCCACGAGCCGCCGTCGCTGCCGGTAGTGGGCCCGAGCGACCTGCTCAACCGACACCGACCGTCTCCGGCTCCTCCACCGGCGGCGGCGGACGGTCGGCGGCCAGCTCGGCGGCGATGCGCCGCACCGGGTCGCGGGCGGCTTCCAGCTCGTCCTCTTCCTCCATGCGCCGGATCTCCTCCGGCGAGTACCCGAGGTCGATGCGGGCCTGCCGCAGCGTCGTGATGCCCTGCTGGCGCTTCTTCACCGACGCGTCGGCGGCCTGCGCGACCGTCGGCGTGGACGCATCCCGCCACACCACCTTCATCCGGCGGGCCCGCTTGTCCCAGCCCGCGCCGTCACGGATCCGCAAGGCGATCGCCATCACCCGCCGCCAGTCCGCCCCCAAGCCGGTCTGCTTGCGTTCCACCCGCTTCACCATCTGCGCCTCCGATGACCGGATGGCGTCCGCGCTGGCCGGGTTGTCGCCGGTGAACTGCGTGTAGTGGGGCGGCAGCCCGGACAGTTGACCGACGATCTGGGCAAGCAGCTTGATGGTGTTGTGGAACACCGTGAGGTCCGACTCCGGGAACTGGCCCACCGCAGCTTCGCCCGGCTTCTTCGCGGTGGCCCACATCCGTCCGGCGATCTGCTCGAACGGGCTGATCGGGTTGCCGTCTTCGTCCTCGAAGTCGCCCTGCGAAAAGCCCAACGCGTACCGGCGCGGCATCGCGTGGAACTCGCCAGACACCATCATGTCCGTGGCCATCTTGTTGGCCGCATCGGCGATCGGGATCACCGAGGCGAACTCGCTGCGCCCGTCGTGCTTGAGTAGTCGACCGCGGTTCACCAGCGGCACCACCGGCACGACACCCAGGTTGTGCTCGTCGCGGTCCTGCTCCACCCACCGACGAGTCCGCACGAAATGACGGGTCGAGTCCGGCAGGTACAGGGTGGCCCGCTGCAACCCGTCGGCGTCCTTCCACCGCTTCAACGCCGACACCGGATACTGGGTGCGAGGGTCCTGCTCGGTGATGCACTGCGTCGGATGCTCCACCGTGATCAGCGGCGAATCGGTGTCCTCGTCGAACGGGTCATCAGCATCACCATCAGCGTCCGTAGGCCCCTGAACGAGCGCACCCCGGGCGCCGACGATCGCGTACGCGCGGCCCAATGCGATGGACTCCAGATGCGCCTGCGGGGCCCGCCGGTCCATGTCGTTGTCCTGCCAGATGCCCCACACATCGGCGTCCGCCTCATCGACGTCCACCCCGTTGCTGGTCGACCCCGGGAAGCGGAAACCCGTCAGGTCCAGGCGGGCCTCGTAGGCGTCGGCGACCATCTCCGGCCAGTTGATGACCATCTCCGCCAGCCGCTCACCGAACTCCTGCTTGAGTTCGAGCGCCAAGAACCGCAGCGGCTGCTCACCCTCGTAGTAGGCGTCCAACTTCCGCAGAGGAAACTGCGCCCGCTGCAACTTCGCGTCGAGGTAGGAGACGGTCTCCTCCGGGGACATCGGCACCGCCCTACCTCCTTCCCGCTCGGCTCCTGCTGCGGAAGACGACCATCCTCGACGGCAGCTCCGGCTGCGGCCACAACCCCGCCGCGGTCACATCGCCGGCCGCCTCATGCGCCAGGATCGACACCACCGTCATGTCGATCTTCCGGCCGTCCTCCGGCTTGGTCAGCTTGTACCGCTTCCCCGGCCGGGGCTCCTTGTGCGTGGCCTCGACGTGGGCCTGCGTCAGCGGACACCCGTCGTGGGTGAACGTCGAGCCCTTCTTCGTCACGTCTGTGTGCAGCCGGTCAGCGGCGGCCTGCATCTGCAACGGCCGCGACGTGTACCAGCGGATCACCCGCTTCTCCCCGTACTCCGCCGCCCACTCGTCGACCTCCGTCGACCAGTACGGCGGGTCCGCGTACAGCCGCACCACAACGAACCGGCGCATCAGCTCCGCCAGGGCGTCCCGAACCTCCTGGCGGGGCACCTGGCCACCCCAGTCCGCC
Source organism: Verrucosispora sp. SN26_14.1 (assembly GCF_004307965.1). Taxonomy (NCBI): domain Bacteria; kingdom Bacillati; phylum Actinomycetota; class Actinomycetes; order Micromonosporales; family Micromonosporaceae; genus Micromonospora; species Verrucosispora sp. SN26_14.1. The sequence continues at coordinate 33,254 of NZ_SISL01000009.1, forward strand.
GGATTCCACACCGTCGGCAGCTCGGAGTCCTCAGGCCCGTACAGCGGGGTGAACTGGTAGCCGTCGGCCGTCTCCGCCCGGAATCCGGTCCAGTCGTCCAGGTCCGAGCCGTCGAAGCCGAGCACCACCGGCGTCCCGTCGGGCACCGGCCGGGGCTTGCGGCGGGCCTTCCACGCCTGGCCGTCGAGGAACACCCCGGCGCCGGCTCGCATCCGGTTGCCGAAGAACCGCTCGGCCTGCGCCAGGTCGCCCTTCTCGATCAGCTCCTCGGCCTCAGCCTCGATCGAGTCCAGCTTGATATGCCGGGCCCCCGCATACACCGCCGCGTGGATCTTTCGCCGGTCCGCCTTCCGCTCGTACTTCAGGTGCTTCGGCGGAGGCCGGTGGAACTTGAAGATGTCCGGACGCTTCGACTGGTAGGTGAGCTGAGCCTGCGACTGCTGCGTCGGGTCGAAGGCGTTCGTCGTCTCCTGCGACCGGCCCTGCATACCCGCCAGGCCGCGCCGCTGGGTGTCCGCGACCCCGATCATCTTGTTCTGCCGCGTCCAGATGCCCGTCTCATCCTGCGGGGCGTACGAGATCGGGTTACCGAGCCGGGACTGCGCCGACGACGTCACCACGTCGATCCGGCCATCCTCCCGGTCGACGATCCGGGTGAACTCCTCACCCACCCGCAGCAGGTCACCCAGCGGGCCCTGCCGGATCATCGCCTTCAACGGGCGGTAGATGTTGTCCGTCTGGTCCTCGGCGAACGCCGTGATCTGGATCAGCGGCGACGGGTGCCGCATCGCCATCGCCTCACCCGGGGCGTACTCGTACTCCCACCCGCAGCCACAGCCGTGATCCGAGCACGCCCACCCGTCGCCCCGCCCGGCCCAGCCGGCGAACACCGACGGCCCGACCGCCTCGACGCTGCACCCCGACGCCGACCACGGGCCCTTGCCCATCTTCTGCGGCGCGATGATCTGCGACCGGCGAAAGAAAAAGGCGGTCCCCAGCAGGGGATCCTCCGGGATCCACTCGGCGTCCTCACGCACCCGGTAGTGACTCAGGGTGCACCACGCCTGCCAGTCGTACATCTCGAACGGCTGGCCGCGCCGGAACCCATCCGGGACGACGCAGTGCGCCTCGATCCAGTCGACCGTGACGAACAGGGTGGGGAAGTCGACAACGAACTGACCGACCGGCTCGGGCTCAACCCGCCGCGCCATCGATGACCTGGAAGCGGTCCCTTGCCGCCTTCCGTGCCGGCGCCGCAGCCTTCTTCACCGCAGGCCGCTTCGCCTCCGGTGCCTCCACCTCGGCGACCTTCCAGCCGTTCTCCTTCAACCCGGCCGGCGTCAACCCGATCTGGTCGGCGAAGCGGTGCAGGCTGTTCTTGTCCGCCGCCGTCGCCTCGGCCGACTCACACAACGCCGACGTGCGCACCCACATCGCCACCGAGTGCCAGCGCCACGGCTGCGACGACCAGGCGCAAGCCTGCGGCGTACGCCACACCCACTCCCACAGCGCCAGCTCACGCTCCCTGCGCGCCTCAGTGGCGTTGTCGTCAACCTCGCGGACCTTCTGCTTGTCCTCGAAGTGCTCCCACCAGACGATCACCTTCGGCAGCGGGAACTCCGGCACCGGACCGTCATACCCGGCCGCAGGCAGAGCGGTCAGGACGTAGCCGATCTTCGCCGACTTGAGCGAGGTCTCATCCGGCTGCGGCCCCGACCGGTTGCGGGCACCCCCACGCGTCATGTCGATCACTCCTCAACCGCATCGCGCGGCATCGGGAGGCCGTCACATCGCGTGACGGCCGGAGCTGGTTCTGAACGTTTGAACCCTGCGGACCAGGGAGAGCCCTCCCCGGCGGTCCTGGTCAGGGGCCTGCCGTGGGGGTCACCCCCCACCCCCCGTCACGGAGGGTGACATTCAGCCTTCGTCGTCTTCGGCGGCGGGCTTCCGCATCCGGACTGCCGCGTAGTCGACCAGGCCGAGCGCGCGGTGCAGCGGAACATCACCGTCCCGGTACAGGGTCCCGACGGCGGTCAGCCCCTCGCCGTCGTCGTCGAACCTGTGCTGCGAGGTGACGACGACGTACTCGGTGAGCACCCACGGCTCGCCGTCGGAGTAGGCGTGGAGAGCCTGCTCGATCGCGGCGGTCAGCGCTTCGTCGGCGGCCACCTGGTCAGGGGTGCGTGGCACGGTCGCGTCTCCATCCTCGGTTGCACGGGGCATGACTTGGGCCTCGGTATCCGCGCCGGTCGTCGGTGTGGTCGAGGTCCCAGTCCTGCCCGGGTTGGATGCGGCGGCTGGGCATCACGCAGGTGGTGGCGTGGCAGTCGACCCGGCCGGCTTCCACGTCGGGTTGCCAGCGGCGGCGTTCGGCCTCGTGTTCCGGCCCGTAGCCGCGCTGCTGTCGGGTGCCGCGCGCCTGGTCGGTCTGTCGGGCGTGGGTGCCACAGCGACCCTTGGCGACCAGCGTGGGGCAGCCAGGCGCGGCGCAGACCTTGAGCGCTCGGGCCATGTCCACCTCCGGAGGTGTGCGGGCAGGCCGCCTCGCCCAGCAGCCTGCCCGCTTTCCCACCACCCCTGCGTCCCGACCCTGGACGCGCAACAGCCCGGCGGGGACCTGACGGTCGACCTCTACCGGGCTGTGGGCATACGTCGCCTACGACAACGACTGATCAAATCATGCTGCGGTGACCAGGCCAACGTCAAGTCGACGCGGGTGGCCCTTGCCCGTCTGTTCCTTGGTGAGCCGCTTGGCCAGCTCGATGGGGGCTGCTTCGTCGAGGGCGTGATAGACCGTTCGGCCGAATCGGTAGCTGGGTAGTCCGTCGCGTACCCGCCAGTTGATGACCATGCTTTCCGTGACGTCTCTGCGTGCGCCGCCGAGGGCGTGGGCAATCTGCGCGGCGATGCCCCAGAGCCGGCCGTCGCGTTCGATGAGTGGCGCGAGGCCGGGGCAGCGGCCGGAGCGGGGCAGCTTGGCGCGGCAGGCGGGGCAGTGTTCGGTCATGCGGTCGGCCTGCCCGCAAACGTCAGCCGGTGGGCGATGCTGTCCGGCGGTCTGGTGAGCAGGGGAACGGTCACCGAGGTTCGCAACGCCTCGTTGCCTAGCACGACCAGCTTGCCTTCGCGGCGGACCCACACTTCGGTGGTGATCGTGTTGGCCTGCTCGTTGATGGTGATGTCGGCTGAGACGGGGATGTCGCCGGGGTTGAGGTTGTTGGTGCGGGCCCAGTCGCAGATGGCGGCGCGCAGGTCGTCGCTGATCAGGCGGCCGTTCACTCGGGCCGCCACTCTGGTTGGTAGCCGGGCTGGTCGGCGTACTCGGCGGCGAGCAGCAGCACGGTGGTGCAGTGCTCGGTCTCCAGGACGTACGAGAAGGCGTCCACCTCCGGCACGCCCTGCCGGTAGACCAGCGTGGAGCACTCGTGGGCTCCCGTGTGAAGGTCAAGGATGCGCCGCTGGGCGGTCACTCGGCGCAGCACGCGGGCCGGGTCTTGGCGGGCGGCATGAACAGCCAGGACGCCGGTGTCGGCAGTGAGTACGCGGCTGGTGGAGCCCGCCTGCGAATCGATTGCGTGCACGTCGCGGTACATGCTCACCCAGGCGCCCGGGGCGGCTTGGCGGGCAGCGGTGGCCACCCGCTCGTCCTCGTCGAGCTGGGCGCGCAGCCAGGTCACCAGGTCATCCACGAATCTGATCGTAGCGACCCCGGGCCGCGTTCACCCTGGACAGAACGCTCTCAGTAGGGTCACCCGAGACGCCTCGCCCTGACCCTTTTGGAGCGACATGAATACCACCGAACCTCTCCAGTCCTGGCAATGCGACCGATGCCCCGACCTGATCACCGACCCCAACATGTCGCTCGTGATGTGGCGCCGCGAGGACGACAAGTTCACGGACTTCCTAATCGTGCACAAGTCCACCGGCGGCCGGACCTGCGATCCGGGCAGCCGTTCCGAATACCGGGAGAGCCTCGAACTGAGCAACTTCCTGGGGGGCACAGGGGTCGCCCTACTACTCAGTTGGCTGAGCATGGGGCCGGTACGGGGAGTACCCGAAACCAACCGGGTCGGCGACTTCGACAAGTTCGTTGATCTCTTCCGCCGGCTGCAAGTGCCGTGGTACGAGGAGGCGCGCCCTCACTTCCAGGAGGAGGAGACCCAGCACTGGCTCGGGGACGCCAACGAGTACTTCCCATACATCCCGGACACCCTTCAGCGGACGGCTGAGAAGCGGCTCGGTGGGGCGTAGCCCTACTGCGGTTCGGCCCCGGGTTGCGATCGGCGCCCGGGGCCGATGCGGCTATAGGCCGATCCCGGCGGCCGGGTTCTTGTGCCAGAGGTCCGGGTCGACCGGAGTTGCGGGCCGGGCTGGACCAAGGATCGATTCGTAGACGGTGGTCACGCCGAGGATCGTGGCCGGGTTGCGTTGGCGGTACAGCTCGAACGGACCGAAGGTGTGTGCCTCGCGGACGTTGCAGGACCGGCAGAGGTAGCCGCGCACCAGGGCGGTGATGTGGTCGTGGTCGAGCACGAGCTGGCCGAGCTGGTGGATGCCGCAGACGGCGCACCGCTGCTGCTGCCACTGCTCGATGGCCATGAGGCCGTCGTTGCGGCCTTCCAGAATCAGCTCCCGCGCGAAGGGGCTCAACCCGGCGAGGATGCCGCCGAGGGCGCAGTCGACGAGTTCGGCCACGGGGCGCACGGGCCATGACCAGCAGGCCGGATCAACGGTCATGGGGTCGCTCCGTTCTCGTGCTGGGTGACGCTGAACCGCTGCATGAGCAGGTAGGCGGGTGACCTGTCCGGCGACAACTGTGACCTGTCGTAGCCCTCGGTCGTGACCGGTGAGGCGTGGCCCAGCGCGTACTGGACGTCGCGCACGGGAACCCCGGCGTCAAGCGAGGCGGTGGCGTACGTAGCCCTGGCGCTGTGTGGGCTGATCCGGTCGGCAAGCACCTCAGGTAGCCCCGCCTTTCTGGCGAGTCTCCGCAGCAGCCGGCGTACCTCTTTGCGGTCGAGGCGGTTTCCGTTCGCGGTGGCGACCAGGGGGCGAGGGCTCCCGGCTCCGGCCTGTCCGACGGGTACCAGCGCGGCACCGGCGACGTCGGGACGCTGCGCGAGGTAGGCGTGGAGTCGCAGCAGCACCGGCGGCACCAGCGAGGCTGAACGAGCCTTGCCGCCCTTGCCCTGGATGTGCAGGACGCTGTGTCCGCGCGTCTCGCCGAGGTCGGCGGTGGTCGCGCCGAGCAGCTCACCGACCCGCATGCCGGTGAAGAGCAGCAGGTAGACGATGGCGGCGGCTCGGGGGCTGTCGGCGTCGGCGGCGGCGAGCATGGCGCCGGTCTGGGCGTCGGACAGGGCGGGGGCTTTGCGGGGTGCGCGGACTGGGCGTTCTTCGCGTTCCAGTAGCGCGGGGTTGCGGGGCGCGGCCTGGTGGCGGATGAGCCAGCCGTACCAGGACGACACTGCGCCGAGGCGGCGGGCGCGGGAGGTGCCGGCCTCGCCCCGGCGGGCGTGGTGTGCGAGCCAGAGTTGGATGTGGGCGGGCCACGCGTCGAGGGGGTCGACGGCGTTGGCGTGGCACCAGGTGAGCCAGTTGGTGAGGTCGCGGCGGTACGTCTCGGCGGTGAGTTTGCTGCGGCGTCCGGCGAGGAATGCGGCGACCAGGCGGCCGATGTGGTCCGCCTGGTCGCGCTGCACGAATGCGAGGTCTTGGACTGCGGTCATCTCGCTGCCTTCGACTAGAGGATTCGGCGGTATCCCCGCGCTATAGCGAACTCGGCCAGCTTCTCCTGGTACTCCTCGTGCGCCAGCTTGAGCTGCGAGCCGAAACCGTCGAGGGCAGAGGCTGCGGCGTCAACCGCCGGCTGGACGTTGGCCCACGCCGCACGCATCTGGTCGCTCGCTCCGGTGGCCTTCACGGCGACGCGAGATAGGGATTCGGCGATTCGATCACTGTCGATTTCGGGATCCATCACGACCTTAGTTTACCAACAGAACGGCACTTCTGAGGGCATCACCAGGAGCGGAACTCGGTCAGCTTGACCACGGAGCCCCTGCTGTCCTTGCCGCCTTCGAGCGCCACATACGTCACGTCGTTGATCCGCAGCCGGGCCTCGATGCCTTGCTCGTGATCGCGAGCGCTCTCCGGCAGCTTCCGCACCCGCCACCGGTCGGGCGTCGGGTCGAAGTCGTCGACCACGTCGTCAGCGTCGCCGAGGAAGTAGGCGATCTGGGCGTCGCTCGGGTTCCGGTCCTGCATGACTCGGGCCATGGCGGTGGCGAGGTCGTAGACGCGCGGGTCGTCGCGGTGGTCGAATTCGCAGTCCTCGGCGCTGGGAAGAATCGGGTCGGCGCCGGGGATCTTGTGTCGGGTGGTGATCTCGGTCCAGTTGGCGACGCAGTAGCGGCAGGGGCGGCTGGCCTCGCTCATCGGTCGGTCCTCTCGGTCGGGTCGGGGGCCCGGGGTGCGCGGCCACACCCCGGGCCAGAGCGGGTCAGCGACGGATCTGGGTCTCGTCGAGCGCGCTGACGGTCACGACCATCTGCGTCTCGTGGCCCTCGTCGTCGCACTGCTGGCACACAACAGCCGTCGGCACGGCGGCGAACGCAGAGGCGTGGTTCGAGCAGATCAGCCGCTCGCGGGTGTGTCCGCGTTCGCAACGGCCAACGGATGCGTGGGTGGCGTCGAGGCCGCAGGGGTCGAGCGTGATGCCCAGGAATTCGGTGACGATCGCGCAGGTGCTCATCGGTCTCTCCTTCGGTCGGTGCGGGTCAGGTGGTTGGGCTCGGCGTGGCCCCCGCGACCGCGCCGATGACGGCGGCGCGGGGCCAGATGTGCGGCACACCCTCCACCGCGCCGGGCTGCCCGCATCGGCAGCCGACACCGGTGCAGCGGCAGTCGGCGCCGCAGACGACGGTCCAGGCGTCGGTGGGGCCGAGGGTCTGCTCGTAGACGAGCCGATGCCGGCAGGCCGGGCATTCGCGGCCGGTCAGTAGCCGGCGTGCCGGGCCCATGCGGAGTTCGCGGCGGATCCGGTCGTCGAGCCGGACGAGCAGTGTCGTGGTGGCGGCGGCGGTGCCGGGCAGCATCGCCGGGATGGCGGTGGTGATGCGGTCGAGCGGGTCGCCGTCGCCCGGCAGGTGGCCCGCAGGGAGCGCCAGACGGGTTGTGATGTCGGCGGCCAGTTCCGCGTACCGGTTGCGGCGTGCGGGGCGCTCAGCGTCGATCAGGGCGGTGGTGGTGGGGTCGCTGTGTCCGCCGAGGGCGCCGCGTCGGCCCCACACCGGGGAGCGGAGCACCGACGGGGGCTCCAGGAGTTCGGCGACGATGACGCGGCGCTCGGCTTCGGCGCGGGTGGTGAGGGTGCCGCGCGCCTGGTGTAGGGCCCAGGCGGCGGCGGTGGCGTGCCAGTGGTGCGGGGTCAACGGTGCTCCCTCAGGCGGCGATGCGGGCGGGTGTGGTGATGCCGGCGGCGACGGCGAGGACCGGGGCGGCGAGGCCGGGCGGGATGGCGTTGCCGACTTGGAGGAACTGGCTGGTCTTGTTGCCGTGCCACGGGTAGTCGGCGGGGAACGACTGGAGGATCGCGGCCTGCTCGACGGTGACGCGGAGGGCGTCCTGCTCGAACTGTGATTCGCCGCCTTCGCGGTCCTTGTGGCCCGGCCGGCCGATGCGGGGGTCGCCTTGGACGGTGGTGGCGGGTCGTTCGCGAACCCAGGACACGTTGTTGAGGCGGGCGCCGAAGAACAGGGTTCCGGCGGGTTCGTCGAGGCGGCGGGTGCACGCGTTGTCGTTGGTGTTGTTCCGCAGCACCCACTGGCAGCCCGTCTGGCTGGTCACGGTCGGTGCGGGCCGCTCGACCTCCACCGGGGCCACCGGCACCCGGGTTCCCGCCGGGCCGCGGCTGATGGTGCGCCGGTCGAGGGTCCAGCCGGTGGCGTAGCTGTTGCCCTGCCCGTACGCCCAGCGGGGCGACCGGTCGCCGCAGATGGTGCGGGCGGGCCGGTCGACGCCGTCCCAGCCGAGGGCCTGCGCCATGGACACCCACGGCTGCCGGGCACCGAACAGGGCGTTGTCGGGAGGGTTCTGTTCGTGGGTGGTCTCCGGCTGGTAGACGGGCCGGACGCGGGAGGCGATGAGGATGGCCCGTCGGCGGGTCTGCGGTACCCCGTAGTCGGCCGAGTTGAGGACACCGGTCCACACGCTGTAGCCCCAGCCGCGCAGCACGTCACCGATGTGGCGCCACAGGTCGATGACGGGCGGCACCTGCTCCAGGGTCACCCATTCGGGGCGCAGGTCGCGGATCCAGCGGACGGGCTGCGCGGCGTGGTGCGAGCGCGGGTCGGCCCACCCGTCGCCGGGGTGGTCGGCTCCGGCGGCGTAGTCGTCGACGAGCTGGTGCACGCGCGCCTTGTCCTGCTCGCCTGCCCGCTTCCCGGCCATGGACCAGGCCTGGCAGGGCGGGGAGGCGATCAGGCCGGTGACGCGGCCGACGAACGGGCGCGTGGGGTAGGTGGCGATGTCGCAGCGGACACGGGGGTGGCCGGCACGGACGGCGGTCACGCACGGGTCGTGTTCGAGTTCGAGGCCGACGGTCGACAGACCGAGGTGGCGGGCTCCTTCGTCCCAGCCTCCGGCTCCGGCGTACAGGTCCAGGTTCACGTCGTCTCCCGGGTGTTCGCGGTGGTGAGGTGGTGGTCGACGGTGGCGGTGACGCATCCCCAGCAGCGCAGGTCGTCGGCCCACGCCTGTGCGGTGCGCGGGTCGGTGAGCCGGTCGGTGCGGATGCGGATGCCGGTGGGGCTGGTGGTAGCGGTGGCGACGGCGGGCCGGTCACAGCCGGGGGTGCCGCAGACGGGCGCGGTCATCGGCTGATCCCGTCAAGTTCGACCGTCTCCACGGGTCGGGCGATCACGTCGTCGGGCCACGGCTCGTCGTCGGGTGGCCATTGGTCGTCCACGTCGTCCGGCTCGCAGGTGCAGAACTGGGAGCCGGACGCCGCCCCGCAGTCGCAGCGGGGGCAGTCGCAGGAGCCGATGCCGTCGCCCTGGCCTCGGTAGCGGTCGGGGAGCCCGCAGACGTCGCAGGTCACCGGTCAGCCCTCCGTCGTCTGTGGCGCGCTGTGCTGCTCCTGTGCGGCGTCGTGTGACTCCTGCGCGGGCTGGTCCGGGCCGGACTGGTCGCCGGTGTCGCACGTCCAGCAGAGCGGGTCCTGTCCGGCGGGCAGGGTGCGCGGGTAGGTGGCGCCGCACTGGCGGCAGCGTCCGCCGGGCCCGGCGAGTCCGGCGTCGATGATGGCCCGGACGGCGGTGATGGCGATCTGCTCGGTGTGGACGGGGTCCTCGGCGAGGTGGCCCCACGCGTCGGCGAGGGCGGCCTGGACGGCGCCGACGGCCTGCTGCTCCCAGTCGGCGGGGCGGATCGGCTCCTGCGCGGGCCCGGCCGGAACCGGAGCATCGTCCTGCTCTTCGTCCTGCTCGTCGTCGAGGGCGATGAACAGACCAGCGCGGGTCGGCCCGAAGGCGTTTTCGATCTCGTTGAGGGTCATCGGGTCGAGGTAGCGGGTGTACCAGCGGCCGTCGGGGCGGGGCGACCAGACGCTGTCGTCGCGGTCGATGCGGACGCTCTCCGCGTGTTCCAAGGCCTGGGCGAGGTTGTCGCGTTCGGCGGTGAGTTCGCGGTTGGCACGGAGTGCGCTGCGGAGTTCGGCACCGGCGCCGTTGAGGTCGCGTTGGAGGCTGTCGCGCTGTTCGGCGTGCTGGGCGGCGCGTGCACCCCACTGCGCGGCGTCGACCTGGGCGGCGTCGCGGGCTGCGGCGAGGCGGGTGATGTGGTCGGCGGCGGTGGCGGGTCCGGTCGCGCCGCCGGCGTTGAGGGCGTGCCACACGTCGGTGAGGGTGGCGAGGGCCTCGTCGCGCTCGGCTTCGGCGGTGGCGGCTCGGGCGTCGAGCTGGTCGCGTTCGACGGCCGTCATGTAGGCGGCGAAGCTGTGGGGCTGGGGGTGGGCCGTCTCGGCGAGGACGGCGTCGATGGCGGCGACGGCGTCGCGGCCGGTGGTCTGCTCGGTGGTCATGGCGGGCTCCTCAGGCGGCGGGGTTGGTGGCGGGGGGCAGGGTGGTCACCACTCGGCGGTCACCTGCCTCACCGGCGGGCCGTCGAGCACCAGGAGTCCGCCGCCGTCGAGGAGCCGCTCGACCACCGGGTGCCCGTAGCGCTCGGCCAGTTCGTCGTAGACGGCCGCAGCGGACGCGCCGGTGTTGGTGGTGACGATGAGCCGACGCTCGTGGGCGCAGCGGTGGTCGACAATGCGCTGGAGCTGCTCCAGCCACCAGTCGGTGACGCGTTCGCGGCCGAGGTCGTCGATGACGAGCAGCGGGCAGGTGGTGGCGTAGTCGTAGGCGAGCGGTTCGGCGCTGTCGGGCTTGAGTGCGGCGGACAGGTCGGCGGCGGTCCACACCATGACCCACTGCTCCTGGTGGTGGACGTCGTTGGCGATGGCGTACGCGGCGGTGGTTTTGCCGGTGCGGGTGGGGCCGGCGAGCACGAGGGTGCGGGGTCCGGTCGCCCACCAGCGGGAGACCTTGCCGTTGGGGTTCTGGTCGGTGCGGAGCCGGTCGTAGGTGGCGGTGGCGTAGCGGGAGGGGCGGCGGCGGGTGTAGACGACGGCCCGGTTGGCGGCCTGGCGGGACTGGATGGCGGCGAGTTCGGCGCGGTCGGCGTCGAGCTGGAGCTGTTCCAGGGTGGGGGTGTCGTCGGTGATGGTGGCGTGGCGGGCGATGCGGGCCTGCCAGGCGGCGAGGTCGGAGCGGATCGGGGTGGTGGTCATCGGCTGCTCCCGGTGGTCTGGCTGGCGTAGGTGGCGACGGCTTCGCCGGTGCGGAAGGGGTTCGGGTCGTGGCCGCCGCCGCGCTGGTCGGTGTGGCGGTTAGCGCCGGTGGTCCTGGAGCCGGTGATGGGGCTGCTGCCGCGCTCGGCGGCGGTGAGCATCCAGTTGCGCCAGGTGGCGGGCCAGTCGAGCTTCACGCCCTTCTGGCCGGCGGCGGACCGCCAGTAGTTGCGGAACTTCTCGGTCTCGCGGGAGCCGTTGACGCCGGGGCAGTTGGTGGCGAACCACGCCTTCATCTCGTCGGTGACGGCGAAGTCGTCGGGGAGTCGGGTGCCGCGCTTGCGCGGCGCACTATCCCTGTTCCCTGTTCCCTGTTCCCTGCTCCCTGCTCCCTGCTCAGGGACGAGGTTCTCGGGAGGGCTCGGGAGGTTCTCCGGAGGGTTTCCGGAGGGTGCCGGTTCGGGCTCGTTTCCGCTGGTGGGCGGCTCGGTGGGGCGCGGGTAGCGGGCCTTGCTCGGGTGGGAGACGCGTTGGTGCTCGTCCCAGCCGACGATGTACAGGTACTGGCGTCCGGATGCCTCGTAGCGCTGGATCAGACCGGCCGTAGAGAGACTCGCGAGGTCTCCGGAGGTTCTCGCGAGAGCCTCGCGAGGGTCGTCTTCGAGGGGCCAGAGCGCGGCGGTGATGAGCTTCGGGTTGTCCACGGTGACGCCGTTGTCGTCGACGTGCGTCCACAGCCCGATGAAGGTGAGCCGGGCCGAGATCGGCACCGAGGCGACGACCTCGGAGGTGAAGAACTCCGGCTTGATGGAGCGAATCCGGGCCACGTCGTGCCTTCCTGGTCTATGTGGTGCTGCTGTGTTGCTGTGGTGCGCCACTGATACGAGCAGCGGCGCGGGGTTAACGTCCTGACAGCGGCCGGGCCCGGGTGGGGACCCGGCCGACCGCGTCAGTCGGGGACGGCGGGGTACTGGTCCCAGGTGCGGCCGTCGAGCTCGCGGCCGTTGGCCTTGGGGGTGCGGCCGCCCCACTGCTTGAAAAAGAAGGCGACGTCGGCCGCCTGGCAGCGGTCGCGGAGGTCGCGCGCCCAGTCCGGGTGCATCGGTCGGGCGCCCGGCCCGGACTCGCCACCGGCGATCAACCAGTCGACGCGGGCCAGGTCGAGCGACGGCAGCGGACCCAGCAGCGGCTCGGCGGAGATGAAGCGGACCGCCGCCGGGGTGGCGCGCAGATGGTCGGCGCGGCCGGCGTGCTCGTCGGACTCGATCGACGTGCCGAGCCACACGTTCGGCAGGGGCCACGGCGGGATGTCGCGCGCCGGGCCGCGCGGCTTGAGGACGCTCTCGTGGAGGTAGACCGACGACCGCCATGCGGCGTCGTTGACGATGCGGGCCATGCGCTCGGGCCGCTTGGTCAGCACCTGGTAGGTGTGCTGCGGGGTGGCGGCCATGGCGGCGAAGACGCGGGCCGCGAAGTCGCGCGGGATCCGGGCGTGGAACAGGTCGCTCATCGAGTTGACGAACACTCGCCGGCCGGTGCGCCAGTGCAGCGGGGCGTCCAGGGTGTCCGGGTGCACGGCGACGCCGAAGCCGGGGCCGGAGGTGCGGGGGTCGCCGTCGGTCTGGTACTTCGCCGACCCCATGCCCTTGAGCCGCTTCGCCAGGGTCAGGGCGTAGCAGTTGTCGCAGCCGGCGGAGATGCGGTCGCAGCCGGTGGTGGGGTTCCAGGTCTTTTCGGTCCACTCGATCGCGGTGCTCATGCGGCTCGGGTCCTTTCCGGCGTCGAGGTGCGGGCGTGGCGGGCGACGATGTCGCGGACGGTGGAGTGGGGTACGCCGGTGGTCGCGGCGATCTGCCGCAGCGACCAGTTCAGGCTGGCCAGCCGCAGCACGACCGCGTCTCGGTCGGCCAGGTCGGAGGTGTCGACCTGCTCGTCGGTCAGCGGCACGGCGGGCACCTCGCAGACGAGCCGGTTACCGGCGACCGTCCACGTCGGGGTGCCGGTGAGGCGGGCGCCGTCGAGGCGCGCCATGGTGTCGAGACCGGCGGACGCCTCGGTGACGAGCGCGGAGCGCGGCCGGGAGTCGTCAAGGATCGGCCACACGGCCCGGTACAGGTGGCTGGTCACTGGTCGGAGTCCTCTCCGAGTCGGCGGAGTTGTTCGGTCTGAGCGGCTTCCCGCTCGGCGGCCTGCGCAGCCACCTGCTCCGGGTCGTGGGCGGCGTTGGGTTTCGCCCGGCCGCAGATGCACGGCACCAGCCCGTTGTGATCCGCCGGCAACACCGTGGACGGCGTGTACGGGTGGACCCGCACCTGGTGGCGGGTGCGGCTGCGCTTGCGGCGGGTGGCCATCAGGCGCCGCCCCGGAGCCGGTTCAGTTCGTCGGCCAGCTCGCGGCGGAGCTGCTCGACGCGGGCCACCTCACCCAGCCACGCCGGTGCGTCGTCGGCGACGGCGCGGGCGAGGAGGTTGGTCTCGTGCTCGCGGCCGGGGGTGTCGCGGGCCTCGGCGTACGCCACGTACCGCTCGCCCATGGCGTCGAGGTCGGCGGGCACCGCCCGGGGCCCCGGGGCCGGCATCGTGCCGGCCCCGGGAAACGGGACGACGTTGCTCGCCTCGAAGCCCTTGCAGCCGACCTGAGGCAGACCACCTCGGCGGCCATCCCGCAGCGTGTGGAGGGTTTCCAGGCGCCCACACACGCAGCGGCGGGGCTCCCGGACCGGTCCGCTGTTGGCCGCGCCCTGGTCACGGCTCACCCGGCACGCTCCGGCGGACGAGCGGTGACGGTGAGCTGGCCGGTGCGGTAGGCGATGGCGACGGCGTGGGCGTTGGTGGTCGCGCCGAGGCGGGCGCGGAGCCTGAACATCCGCATCTGGATGGCGGACTTGCCGACCCGCAGGCGAGCGCCGACCTGGTCGACGGTGAGTCCGTCGGCGATCAGCTGGAGCGCGAGGAGGTCGATGGGCGCGAGGGTGACCGTCGGGGCGGCGGTGGGGGCGTTCACTGGCTTGCCCCGTCCTGCTCGTCGCCGACGGCGGGCAGGATCTCGGTGGGTGCGGTCTGGTCCATGTCGTCGCGCAGCGCGGCCAGCACCTCGGGCCAGGTGGGCGGCTGCCCCTGGATGGGGGCGCAGGCCGCCTTCAGGGCCGCCCGGTCGAAGTGGGCGGTGGGCTGGTCGACGCCGGCGGGGAGCGCCGTGTCGGCGTAGTGGTGCGGGGCGAGGTGTTGGCGGGTGGCGGGGGTCAGGGGCGTCCAGCCGGCGGGGACGGTCTGGACGGTGTCGGTGTGGTGCCGGCCGACGTAGTCCTCGGCGCTCTGGTTGCGGCGGTTGCGCAGGGCCGCCAGGGTGATGCCCGTCATCGGGTCACCGCCTCGGCGAGCACCCGGCGGATCTCGCCCACGGGGATCTCCTCGTCGTCGCCCAACTCGTCCCCGTCCGTGCTCATCAGCAGCGATATGACGGCCAGCAGCTCGGCGGCGGTGGCGTATCGGGTCTCGACCAGCGGGCACGGCGCGTCGTCGGCCGCGTTGTCGTCTACCTCGCCAGCGTGGTCGCAGTCGCCCTCGACGCATCGGCGGTCCCCGACCACGTAGCGGGCGGCCTCGGCGATGACGAGCAGCACCGGCACGGCGGTCCGGGTGACGGCGATGAACTCGGCGTCGGCGATCTCGGTCGAGCCGGACACCGGGTCACCGATACGCGGCTGCTCGGTCCACACGAGCCCGTCGGGGTGGGCCACCCACGGCCCGTCGGTGGCGGCGTTGGTGAGCGCCTCGATGCGGTCCAGGTCGATGTCGGTCACGGCTTGTCCTTCCGGGTCTGGGCCTGCTTGATGCGCAGGTCGGCGTGCCGGGTCACGTCGCGGCGGGCGGCGGCACGGCGTCGGGCGGGCGTGGTCAGGAG
>NZ_SISL01000090.1:0-17291 GCF_004307965.1 Verrucosispora sp. SN26_14.1
GCAGGGGCGGGGGTTAGTGGCGGCGGGGCAGTGTGGGGGAAGTGGGGCTTCTGGGGGTTTTGGGTTGTTAGGGTTAGTTGTGCAGATTGGGGATTGGCGCAGGGGGCGACGGGGGGTCGCTGCGGCGGCGGGGGTTGCCGTACTGCTGGGTGGGTCGGCGTACGCGGGGTGGGCGCTGACGCCCTCGGCGGGACCGGCACCGGTCGCCCGACCGAGCGACCGGGCCGAGATCCCGAGTACGACGTTGCCACCGCTCGACGAGCCCGTCCCGACGGCGGCACCGGCACCGGACGACCTGCCCGAGATCGCCTACGATCCGGCACCGGCCGGTTTCCCCGACGACCCGGACACCCTGGACACCACCCCGTTGACCGAGGGGCTGCGGCCGACCCGGCGACTGGCCGCGTACGACGGACCGGGCGGGCGACCGGTGGCCTTCCTGATGCCCACCATCAGCGAGGTGCCGCTCACCGTGCCGATCGCCCGACGCGAGCGGGGCTGGACCGCCGTCCTGCTGCCGTCGGCCAACCGCAAGCTGGCCTGGCTACCACCCGGCGGCTTCCGGACCGTCGCGCTGCGCGACCAGATCGTGGTGGAGCGGGTACCGTACCGCCTCACCTGGTACCGCGACGGCGTCGCCCGGCGTACCTGGCAGGTCAGCCTGGGTCAGCGCGGCCAGGAGACACCGCTGGGCCGCACCTTCGTCCTGGGCCGCACCCCGCCGCCGGAGAGCGTCTACGGCGGAGTGGACATCTACGCCCTCGGCTCGGTCCCCGACGACCCGGCCTCCGTGCCGGACGGGCTGCGCGGTGCCCACATCGGCATCCACACCTGGCACCACGACGGTGAACTGGGCCAGCAGACCACCAACGGCTGCATCCGACTCACCCCCAGCGGGCAGCGACTGCTGCTGACGGAGGTACCCGAGGGCAGCCCCGTGGTGGTCGTCGACGCACTACCCGCCCCGCCCTCGACCGCCTGAACGCCGCCCGCCGCCGGTCCACACCGGGGAACGCCGCGGTCCGTGACGGGTACGAGCGTCGTGTCCTACGGTGACAGCCGTGACGATGCCTGCGCTACACCGGTCCGGCGTCGAGATCATTCGCCGCGAGGTGCCGTGGGTACCGGTAGTCGGAGCCGGCGGAGCCCTCGGCCTGTTCGCCTTCGTCGGCGACGAACTGCCGGGAGTGTGGGGCCTGGTCATCCTCACACTGGCCAGCAGCGGCTTCGCCTGGGGCATGGCGGCGCTGCTGGCGGGCTACGCGTCGACACGGCACGAGGTCGCACCCGTCAACGCCACCGTGCTGTTGCTCCTCGCCACGGTCACCTACTACGGACTGATCCTGATCGCCGGACGGCGTTGGCATCTCGGCCAGTTGGCGGACGGCAGTTCTGCCGCCGCGTCGGGCCTGGCGTCGGTGGGACGCCACACCGCCTTGTGGGTCGTCGCCTCGGTCGCCGCCGGCGTGGTGCTGGGCTGTCTGGGCTCGATCATCCGACGCGGTGCACGGCTACCGGCATCGGTCGCCGCCGGGGTGGCCCTGGGGCTGCTAGCCGGCCAAGGGCTCCACGACGTGTTGACCTTCCGGGCGTGGGGCGCCCTCGACGCCTTCTTCCTCGGCAGGCTCATCGCGGCCGGGATGGGCGTCTCGCTGGCCACGGTGGGAGTCACCCTCCTCTTCGTACGCTCCCGGGCCGCGAGATCCTGGCCGGTCTTCGTCGGGACGTCCCTGCTGATCAGTACGGCGGGAGTGTTGCTGTGGAGCCAGATCGAGTCGATCAGACAGGCTCTGTGACGTGCCGCCCCATCGGACTGAACCGCGCCTCCTGTCGAGCTGCACCGCCTGTGCTCTCGGCCGAGTCGCCAGCCACGCCGGTGACTCGTTCACGCCGTCAGCTCTAAAGCGGTCGCAGAGGCATGCCGGCGGTAGCGCCCCGTCGGCGTCGTGATCGCCATCGCCGCACGTCGGCGGTGTCGCCAACGGACTTTGCACGCCGCAGGCGGCACTGGGTCGTCGCGGCAGTCGGCATGCCGGTGCTGCTCGCGTGGGGGATCTTCGCCTACCGGCTCACCGAACAGGCAGCCGCGTGCGGCGCGGTGCACGGTCCGGAGTCGGCCCGTGTTCGCCCCCGTTGGCATGGTCACGGTCTTCGGGGGTATCAGCGGACACATGAGGGCGAGTTTCCGGCTCGGCCGGGTCGTGGGCGTACCTGTCGGGGTCAACTGGAGCGTCCTGGTCATCTTCGCGCTGATCTGGTGGGGGCTCTCGGCCAACCTGTTCCCGGCGTCGTACCCGGACCGGTCGGTGGTCGCGTACGTGCTGGCGGGGCTGGCGGCGGCCGTCGTGTTCTTCCTGGGCCTGCTGGCGCACGAGGTGTCGCACGCGGTGGTGGCCAAGCGCAACGGGCTGGGCGTCACCGGCATCACCCTCTGGCTCTTCGGTGGGGTGGCGGAGCTGCGCGGCGAGGCGCGTACGCCCGGTGCCGAGCTGCGCATCGCCGGGGTGGGGCCGCTGGTCAGCCTGATCATCGGCGTCTTCTTCGGGGCGATCGCGATGCTGCTGGGCCTGGCCGGGGTGCAGGGGTTGTGGCTGGGCGTGATGGCCTGGCTGGGCGGGATCAACCTGCTGCTGGCGGTCTTCAACATCCTGCCGGCCGCCCCGCTGGACGGTGGGCGGCTGCTGCGGGCGGCGGTGTGGAAGGCCACCGGGGACCGGACCCGCGCGACGGTGGTGGCGGCGCGGGCCGGGTGGGTGCTGGGTCTGGCGCTGATCGGTTTCGGGTTGTTCCGGTTCCTCACCGGCGCCGGTGTGGGTGGGCTCTGGCTGGCCCTGATCGGCTGGTTCCTGATCGGCGCGGCCAGCCTGGAGGAGCGGCAGGCGCGGGTGGGTTCGGCCCTGCGGGGGATCCGGGTGGCCGACGTGATGACGCCGCAGCCGCAGACCGCCTCGGGCGAGATGACGGTGGCCGACTTCGTGGACAACTACCTGTTCGCGTACCGGCACACGGCGCTGCCGTTGACCGAGGACGGTCGGCCGGTCGGCCTGGTCACCCTCGACCGGGTACGCGGAGTGCCGAGTGACGCGCGCGGCAGCACCACGCTGGAGTCGGTGGCCTGCCGCTCCGACGAGTTGGTGCTGGCCTCCCCCGACGAGCAGCTCACCGATCTGCTGCCCCGGCTCAGCGACTGCGCCGACGGGCGGGCGCTGGTGGTCACCGACGGTCGCCTGGTCGGCATCGTCTCACCCAGCGACATCAGCCGCGCGGTGCAGCGCGGCGCGATGCGCGACCAGGTCGACGTGGGCCGATGACAGCTCAGCGGGGGAAGAGGCGGTCCAGTTCCCCGGTGCGGAACCTGCCGGCCGGGTCCAGCCGGGTGAGCAGCGCGGCGAAGTCCGCCCAGCGGGGGTACGTGGCCGCGATCGTCTCGGGCGGCAGCGTGAAGACCTTGCCCCAGTGCGGGCGCGGGGCGAAGGGGGCCAGCGCGCGCTCCACCTCGGCGAGCACCGGCAGCACCTGTGTGGTGTCGGCGATCCAGGTGAAGTGGACGGCGAGGGTGTCCCGGTCGTACTGGGGGCTCAGCCACAGCCGGTCGGCCGCGATCGTCCGCAGCTCGCTGGTCTGCGAGACCGGGGCGATCAGGTGGGCCACCTCGTCCAGCGCGGCCAGCGCCTCGGCGGCGTCGGCGCGCGGCAGGTGGTACTCGGACTGCAGCTCGTCGCCGCTGCTCGGGGTGAATCCGAGCCGGAAGTGCGGCAGCCGCTCGTGCCACGGCCCGGCCACTCCGAGCTGCTCGGTGCAGTTGACCGTGGGCATGCCGGGCACCGGGTGCCAGGGCCGGTCGGCCGCCGTCGTGCCGAGCCAGTCGGCGGGCGGTGGCGGCTGGTCGGCGAGCTGCTTGCGCCAGACCTGGGTGCCGAGGGTGGAGCGCCAGTCGGTGAAGACGCTGACGCTGTACGCGGCGGCGAGCGCCTCGTCCAGCGCGGCGCGCGGCAGGTCCAGCCGGACGTACTGCCGGACGTCGTAGGTGGGCACCACGTCCAGGGTGACCCGGGTGACCACGCCGAGTGCGCCGAGGGCGACGACCGTGCCGGCGAAGTCGGCCGAGTCCCGGTCGACGGTGTGCAGGTCACCGGTGCCGGTGACCAGTTCGAGTCCGGCGACGGCGGTGGCCAGGTTGCCGACGGTGACGCCGGAACCGTGGGTGCCGGTGGCGACCGCGCCGGCCACCGAGATGTGCGGCAGGGAGGCGAGGTTGGCCAGCGCGTACCCCCGCTGGTGCAGCCAGGTGGCCAGGTCGCCGTAGCGGATCGCGGCCGGGACGTCGACGGTCCGGCGGTGCGCGTCGAGACGGATCGTGTCCGGCAGCCCGGAGAGGTCGACCAGGTCGCCGGTGGAGTCGCCGAGCCGGTTGAAGGAGTGTCCGCTGCCCACCGCCCGGATCCGGTCGCTGCCGGCGACCAGCTCGCGCAGCTCGTCCAGGGACGACGGCCGGTGGTGCGCCCGCGCGGAGTACCGGATGTTGCCCGCCCAGTTGCGCTGCGTCGACACGCGACCTCCCCCTTCCGCGCCGACGGTTACCGTCGGCTCCGTCGGGGAACCCTACGCCGATGAGCAGCTACCGTGATCCCGCCCCTCGTGGCGACGTGTACCCCTCCGAGGAGGAGATCGACCCGACCGGCAGCGGGGTGTTCCCGGCCAGCGCGCCGGCCGGTGCGTACCCGGCGGGCCAGCCGACCCCGCAGCCGTCGCCGGGACCGTCGCCGTCGCCGGTGCCGACCCCCGGCCCGCCGCCTCGCATGGAGGGCGGCGCCCGGTCGATAGTCAGCCGGCACCTGGACGGTTCGGTCTCGGTGGTCACCGACTTCGACGGCGACGGCGTGGCCGACGTGGTGCAGTACGACCTCGACGGCGACGGCATTCCGGACGTCACCTACCTCGACAACGACCGGGACGGGCGGCTGGAGACCGTGCTGCGGACCCCGGCCCCCTGACAGGCCGGAGTCGACACCGCACCGCGCAGCGCAGCCGCACCGCGCAGCGCAGCCGCACCGCTCAGAGCTGCGGCAGCACCTGCGAGGCGACCAGGTCCAGGTGGTCCAGGTCGCCCAGGTCGAGCACCTGGAGGTAGGCCCGCTGGCTGCCCACGGCGGCGTACCGGCCGAGCTTGTCGACCACCTCGGCGGGCGTGCCGGCCAGCCCGTTCTCGCGCAGCTCGTCCGGTTCCCGGCCGATCACGGCGGCCCGTCGGGCCACCTCGGCGTCGTCCTTGCCGCAGCAGAGCACCAACGCGTTGGACCAGGTCAGCTCGTCCGGGTTCCGGCCGATCTCCTGGCAGGCGGCACGGACCCGCCCGAACTGGGTGACCGTGTCGTCGATCGAGACGAACGGCAGGTTGAACTCGTCGGCGTACCTGGCGGTGAGCTGCGGGGTCCGCTTCGCGCCCATGCCGCCGAGCAGGATCGGCGGGTGCGGCTGCTGCACCGGCTTGGGCAGCGCCGGCGAGTCGCTGACCTGGTAGTGGCGGCCGGTGAACGCGAACGTCTCCCCCGGCGGGGTACGCCACAGACCGGTGATCACGGCGAGCTGCTCGTCCAGCCGGTCGAAGCGTTCCTTGAGTGCCGGGAACGGGATCCCGTACGCGCTGTGCTCGGCGTCGTACCACCCGGTGCCGATGCCCAGTTCGACCCGGCCGCCGCTCATCTGGTCGACCTGCGCGACGGTGATGGCCAGCGGGCCGGGCAGCCGGAACGTCGCGGCGGTCATCAGCGTGCCGAGCCGGATCGAGCGGGTGTCGCGGGCCAGCCCGGCCAGGGTCGTCCAGGCGTCGGTGGGGCCCGGTTCGCCGCTGACCGACCCCATCTTGAGGTAGTGGTCCGAGCGGAAGAAGGCGCCGAAGCCGGTCTCCTCGGCACGCCGGGCCACGGCCAGCAGGTCGTCGTAGGTCGCACCCTGCTGAGGTTCGGTGAAGATCCGCAGTTCCATGGACCGAGCATAGAAAGCCCACAGCCGTACCGCCCGACTTGTGGCGTTGATCTAGGGTGGTGCGGTGGGTGAACCGGTCGTCGCCGTCGCGGACCTGCACGTCGCGTTCGGCAGCGTGACCGTGGTGCGGGACGTCGGCTTCGACCTGCCGGCGGGCGGTGCGCTCTGCCTGGTCGGCGAGAACGGCGCGGGCAAGTCCACCGTGTTGCGCTGCGTCACCGGCCTGACCGACCCGAGCGCGGGCCGGGTCCGGGTGTTCGGGGCCGCGCCCGACGGCTCGGCCGCGTTCTGGCGCCGGGTGGTCGCCACCGTCGAACAGCCCAGTTGGTACGCCGGACTGACCGTCCGGGAACACGTGGAGCTGGTCCGGTTGGCCGGTGGCCACGACCCGGCCGACGGTCGGGTGGACGAACTGCTCTCCGTGCTGGGCCTGCGGGATCTCGGCGACGGCACCCCGGACCGGCTCTCCTCGGGCGAGCGGCAGCGGCTGCTGCTGGCCGCCGCCCTGGCCCGCCCGGCGGAGCTGCTGGTGCTCGACGAGCCGGAGCAGCGGCTGGACGCGGCGATCCGACCGGTGGTGGCCGGTCTGCTCGGCGACCACCTGGCCGCCGGTGGGAGCCTGCTGTTCGCCAGTCACGATCCGGTCTTCGTGGCCGCCCTCGACTGTCCGGTCCTCCGGCTGCACACCGGGTCACCGGCGCCCGAACCGGGCACATGACGCGGGTGGGCGAGGCGGTTACCCGCCGGGAGCCGGTGCCGCCGACCGCCCGCAGGCTGCGCCGCTGGGTACGCCGGCAGCGGGCCGAACGGGCCCCCTCGCTCTCGCTGGAGAACGTGTACCTGCTGCTGCTGACCGTGGCGATCGCGGTCGCGATGTTCGGTCCGGGTGTCGGGTCGGCGATGTGGCCGGCGACGGGGGCGGCCCCGCCGGACCGGCTCGTGGTGCTGGTGCTGCTGGGTGCGGGTGCTGTCGGCCTGATGCTGCTGTTGCGTCAGACGGGCCCGTTGGTCCTCGGGCGCGGTGAGCTGACCTGGTTGCTGCCGGCGCCGGTGCCCCGGCGGGGGCTGCTGCTGCCGGCGCTGGTGCGGGCACTCACGGTCGGGGCGGTCATCGGCGCACTGCTGGCGCTGGCCGGCGCCGCCCGACTGGCGGTCCGCCCGGTCGCCGGGTCCGCCCTGGCCGCCTGGCTCGCCCTGGGTACGGCCGTCGGTGCGCTCCTGGCGTTGCTCGCGGTGACCGCGCAGCATCGCCCCGGGTACGCCCGGATGCTGGACGTGGCGTTGCCGGCGCTGCTGGTGGCGTTGGGCGCGACGGTGCTGCTCGCCCGGGTACGACCGCTGCCGGCGCTGCCCGGTGTCGCGGCGCCGCCGCTCCCGCTCACCCTCGGCGCCCTGCTCGTCGTCGCGGGCCTGACCGCCCTGGCCCTCCGCGACCTGGCGCGCCTGCCCGACGTCCGGCTGCACGAGCCGTCGTTGACCGTCGGCACGTACCTGGACGCCGCGTACGCCGTCGAGCCGTCGTTCCTCGCCGACCTGCGCGAGCGACGGTACTGGCGGCGGCGGGCACTGCGGTCCCGGCCGTTGCGTCCCCGGTTCGGCCGGCTGGTGCCGCTGCAACAGGATCTGCTGGTGTTGCGTCGACGCGGGTGGCGGCTGGGCTGGCTGGCCGTGGCGACTCCGCTGCCCGCGTTGCTCAGTGCCGGTGCGGACTGGATGCCGGCGACCGCCCTGGTGCTGGGGGCGGTCACCACCGCCGGGGTCACCCTCGACGCGTTGCGCCGCGACGCGGCCCACCCGGCGCTGCTGCGGCTGCTCGGGCTGACCGGTCGACGGGCGGTCGCGATCCGGCTGGTCGTGCCGACGGTGCTGGCCACGGCCTGGTCCGGTCTGGCCGTGGCGGTGCTGGGGTTGCTCGGCGACCTGCCGCCGGGCCCCTGGTGGGCGCTGGGGCTGGCGTTCGGCCCGACGGCCGCGATGATGGCCGTCCGGCGGGCGCAGACGGGCCGGATCGACCACTCCCTGCCGCTGGTCGTCACCCCGATGGGCGCCTTCTCGCCCGGCCCGGTGCTGTGGCTGTTCAACGGCACGGACGTGCTGCTGTTCGCGACGCCCACGGTGGTCGCCCTCCTGGGTCCGGTGCAACCGGGCTGGGCCTGGGTCGCCGCCCAGGCCGCCTGCGCGGTGCTGGCGGTGCTGGCCTATCTGCGCTTCGGCACGGACGGCCGCCGTCCCCGGGTGTGAGTCACCGGCCGTTCCGGTCGAAGTGGACGCAAATTCTTGCAGCGTTTACAACTGTCCGCAAGATGCTGGTGGCAAGTCGGATCGACTTGTGAATCAGAGGTTCCCAAGCATCGACGTCACTGTTACGGTCACGCCATCACCGCAACTTCTTGCATAACTTGCAGGAAGCCGTGCTGTCACCACGTCTGCCTGACCGTCCCCCGAGGAGGGCCCGTGCGAATCCCCCGTCCCCGCGCCGCGATACCCGCGGCACTGGCCGCGACACTGGTCGCGGTCGGTCTCACCGTCGTCGCCGCCGGCACCGCGCCGGCCAGTGCAGCCGACGTACGCGCCAACGGCGACGCGATCGTCCACCTGTTCCAGTGGCGGTGGGACTCCGTCGCACAGGAGTGCGAGAGCACCCTCGGGCCCCAGGGCTGGGGCGGCGTGCAGGTCTCCCCGCCGCAGGAGCACGTGGTGCTGCCCAGCGCCGAAGGCGCCACGTACCCGTGGTGGCAGGACTACCAACCGGTGTCGTACCGGTTGGACTCGACCCGACGCGGCACCAAGGCCCAGTTCGTCGACATGGTCGAGCGCTGCCGCGCCCAGGGCGTGAAGATCTATGTGGACATGGTGCTCAACCACATGAGCGGCACCGGTTCGGCGGGCAGCGGTCCGGGCAGCGCCGGCACCGTCTACGGCAAGTACAGCTACCCCAACCTCTTCAACGACGGCTCCGGCGACGCCTACGGCTACGGCGACTTCGCACCCTGCTACCGGCGGATCAGCAACTGGGGCAACAAGCAGGAGGTCCAGGACTGCGAGCTGCTCGACCTGGCCGACCTGAACACCGCCGATCCCGAGGTACGCCGCAAGATCGCCAAGTACATGAACGCGGTCATCGACCTGGGGGTGGCCGGCTTCCGGGTGGACGCCGCCAAGCACGTCCAAGAGGCGCACCTGGGCGACATCATCAACCGGTTGCGGGACGTACCCGGCTTCGGCGGTCGACCGGACCTGTTCCACGAGGTGTACGGCGACGGGACGATCCCCTACACCGCGTACGCGCCGTACGGCGGGGTGACCAACTTCGACTACCAGCGCGCCGTCTCCTCGGCGTTCCGCGACGGCAACATCGCCCAGTTGGGCAACCTGCCGAACTACGGTGGACTCACCGCCGCACAGGCGGTCGTCTTCGTCGACAACCACGACACCCAGCGTGAGAACCCGACGCTGACCTACAAGAGCGGCGCCCGCTACTACCTGGCGGACACGTTCATGATGGCCCACCCGTACGGTCGGCCCCAGCTCATGTCGAGCTACGCGTTCGGCTCCGTGCACGGGCAGGGCCCGCCCAGCTCGTCCAACGGCACCACGCTGGCCGCCGACTGCACCGGTGGCGCCTGGATCTGCGAGCACCGCAACGCGGGGGTGGCGGGCATGCCGGGCTTCCGCAACGCGGTCGCCGGCACCGGCATCGGATCGGTGGTCACCGACGGCAACGGACGGTTGGCCTTCGCCCGGGGCAACCGGGGGTACGCCGCCTTCAACGCCACCACCAGCGCCTGGAGCCGCAGCTTCGCCACCTCGTTGCCGGACGGCCGCTACTGCAACGTCGGTCGCGGCGCGTACGACCGGTCCACCGGGGCCTGCCCCGGCGGCGCGGTGACCGTCTCCGGTGGCGCCTTCACCGCGTCGATCGCCGCAGACCAGGCGGTCGCCCTGCACGTCGAGGCCCGACTGGACGGCGCCACGCCCACCCCGACGGTGACCCCGACCGGCTCGCCGACCCCGACCGCGAGCCCGACGGTCCCGGCCGGTTCCACCCGGTTCACCGCCACCGTCTCCACCGACCCCGGCCAGGAGGTGTACGTCGTCGGCTCGATCCCGGCGCTCGGCTCCTGGAACCCCGCGAACGGGGTGAAGCTCTCCACCACCTCGGGCAGCTATCCGACCTGGACGGGCTCGGTGTCGGTGCCGGCGGGCACCGCGTTCGAGTGGAAGCTGGTCAAGGTCAGCAACGGCTCGGTGCAGTGGGAGAACGACCCCAACCGCACCGGCACCGCCGGCACCGCTCTGACCGCCACCTGGAACCAGCCGGTCAGCACCCCGCCGGCCGCCACCACGGTCTCCTTTCGGGCGACCGCCACCACCACGCTCGGCCAGCACCTCTATGTCGTCGGCGACCTGCCCGCGCTCGGCGGCTGGGACCCGGCCAAGGGGGTCCGCCTGTCGCCGACCGCCTACCCGCTCTGGACCGGCGGGCTGAACCTGCCGACCGGCACCGCGTTCTCCTACAAGTACGTCAAGCGCACCGACTCGGGCCAGGTGGTCTGGGAGTCGGGCGCCAACCGCACCGCCACCGCCACCGGCGCGGTCACCCTGACCGACACCTGGCGCTGACCGCGACCGAACACAGCGGCCCCTCCCGACGTCGTGTCGGGAGGGGCCGCCCCCGTTCCGCCCGGTCGACCGGGTCGGGCCTCGGCGCGTCGACGGTCAGGGGGTCGCGCGCCGGATGATCAGATAGCTGACGGCGGCGAGTGGCAGCGTGAGCAGCGCCGGCCAGCCCACCAGGAGGACGGCGCCCGACTGGTCGGCGAACCAGCCACCGATCGCCGACCACCAGCCACGCCAGGTCGCCAGCACCACGGCTCCACCGATCACGACCAGCGCCACGGTGCTCAGGGCGAGCATGCCGTTGACGCCCCACCGCTTGAACACCAGAGCGATCGCGATCCCCAGGAAGCCGAGCAGCAGGAACGGGATCGCGAAGCCGAGGAAGCGCAGCACCGGGTTCTCCACCCAGAGGAACGGTATGCCGAAGAAGGTCAGGCCGACGCCCCAGCCTGCGGTGGCCTCCTCGACGACGGCGAGCAGATAGAGCGCGGCCGCGTAGACGATCGCCTGGGCGCCGAAGGTGAGCACGTTGCCGAGGTAGAAGTTGCGGCGCGAGATGCCCAGTCCGATCGCGAACGGGAAGTCCTGAGTGATGCTGTTGACGCAGGCGACGAACATCACGACGTAGATGCTGGCCAGTCCACCCGTGGTCGGTGTGGAATCGGTCGACTCGTTCATCGAGCTGAAGAGCGCCAGGTTGATGAGGAAGCTGAGGGCGAGGATCCCCCAGGGCCAGCCGACCACGCTGGGCCAGGCGACGAACTGAAGCCGGGCGACGGTCAGGGCACGGTTCATCGGACAGCCTCCGTGCTGGTCGCGCCGGCGGCGTGTCCGTCGGCCGAGGTGGTCAGGCGCACGACGGTGTCCTGCAACGACGCGGCCTCCAGGGCCAGGCCCAGGGACCGGGCACGCTCCTGGTCCGCCGGGCCGAAGTCACCGCGTACGGTGGCGCGGGCCGTGCCGCCGAGCAGCACCCGGTGCAGTTCGGTGGCGGTACGGCTGAACTCGTCCACCGCCGCGACCGGGCCGGCGACGGTGAGCACCTGGCCGCGCAGGGCCTCCGCCTCCTCGTCGAGCAGCAGCCGTCCGGCGTCGACCAGCAGCACGTGCTCGATCAGGTCGCTGACCTCGTCGATGAGGTGGGTCGAGAGCACGATCGTGCGGGGGTGTTCGGTGTAGTCGGCCAGCAGCCGGTCGTAGAAGATCTGCCGGGCCACCGCGTCCAGGCCGAGGTAGGGCTCGTCGAAGAAGGTCAACGGTGCCCGCGTGGCCAGCCCGACGATGATGCCCAGCGCCGAGAGCATGCCCCGGGAGAGCTTGCGGACGTTGCGGCGCGGCGGCAGCCGGAAGTCCTCGACCAACTGCTGCGCGAACGCCTCGTC
Organism: Verrucosispora sp. SN26_14.1; assembly: GCF_004307965.1. Taxonomy (NCBI): domain Bacteria; kingdom Bacillati; phylum Actinomycetota; class Actinomycetes; order Micromonosporales; family Micromonosporaceae; genus Micromonospora; species Verrucosispora sp. SN26_14.1. The sequence goes on from NZ_SISL01000090.1 coordinate 11,988, forward strand.
CCACCCGGGGTGGACCAGGGCGGCGGCCCGCAGCACGTGCCGCACCTGGAGGTTCGACGGGTAGGTCTGGCTCTCCTTGATGAACGAGATCCGGGACAGCACGCCCTCGTTCTCGTAAGGGTGCTGCCCGAAGACCGCGACCTCGCCGGAGGTGGCGAAGTTCTGCGCGGTGAGGATCTGCATCAGCGTGGTCTTGCCGGCGCCGTTGCGTCCCAGCAGGCCGTAGATCCGGTTTCCGGCGAGCGAGAAGCTGACCCGGTCCAGCGCCGTGACGCCGCGGTACTTCTTGGTGAGGTCGGTGACGGTGACGACGGGGCTCATCGCTCCCCCTCCCAGGTGTCGATCATGCTCTTGAGTTCCGCCGGGTCGATGCCGAGCTTGCGTGCCTCGGCGACCAGCGGTTGCACGTACTGCCGGGCGAACTCGTCACGGCGTCGACCGCGCAGCGTGGCGCGGGCGCCGGAGGAGACGAACATCCCGATTCCTCGTTTCTTGTAGAGCGTTCCGTCGTCGACGAGCTTGTTGACCCCCTTGGCGGCGGTCGCCGGGTTGATCCGGTGGAAGGCCGCCAACTCGTTCGTGGACGGCACCTGCGCCTCCTCGGCCAGCGTCCCGTCCAGGATCGAGTTCTCCAGCAGCTCGGCGATCTGGAGAAAGATCGGCCGACCGTCCTCCATCACGCCCGCCACCCGCCACCCTGGTTGGCCGGTTCACTACTCATGTAACTAACCATGCAACCTCGGTGCGTCGCTGTCAAGTCGCGGTGCGGTCCGTTAACCTTCCGACCCGGTGTGCGCGTCTACGTACCGGGAGGTGCGCATGACCGACGGACACCCGGCTCCGCCGGAGGGCTTCGCCGAGTTCGTGACAGCCCGGTCCCCCGCGTTGCTCCGGTCGGCCTGGCTGCTGACCGGCGACGTCGGGCGGGCGGAGGACCTGTTGCAGACCGTGCTCGCCGCCGCATGGCAGCGCTGGTCGACGGTGTCCACCGGACATCCCGAGGCGTACCTGCGACGCGCCCTGTTCACCACGTACGTCTCGTGGTGGCGACGCCGGTGGCGGGCCGAGATCCCGGCCGCCGCACCGCCCGAACAGTCCGGCCCGAGCGACCTGGCTCGCGAGTCGGCCGACCGGGACGCGCTTCGCCGCGCGCTGGCCCGCCTCAGCCGCCAGCAACGGGCGATCGTGGTGCTGCGCTACGCCGAGGACCTCTCCGTGGAGCGCACCGCCGAGGTGCTGGGCTGCTCGACCAACACCGTGAAGGTGCAGTCCTCCCGTGCCCTACGCAGCCTGCGTACCGATCCGAACCTGGACCTGTTCACCCAACGGAAGGTCGTGTCGTGAGCCGTGACGACGAGGACATCCGCCACCTGTTCGCCGACGCCGTCCCCCCGCTGCCCACCCCGCACGACCGCATCGCCGAGGTCGGGATCCGGGTACGCCGACACCGTCGCCGGGTGGTCACCGGCACGGCGGCGGCCGTCACCCTGGTCGTGGCGCTCGGCGTCGGCCTGCCCGCGCTGTGGGGGCCGGACCGGACCGCCCCACCCGTGCAGACCACCGACCCGACCGGCGAGGTCGTCTGCCCGACCAGCCTCGCTGGAGAGCCCGACCTGGACGCCGTGCGCTACGACGACGAACCACTCGTCCCGCCCGGAGCCGTCGAGATCACCAACTGCGAGGTGCAGGTCGGGACCGCTGGGGTGGTCCACGAGCGCCCTGGCCCGCGTACCCTCACCGCCGGGGTGGACGAGATCGTCCGCCTGCTCAACGCCCAGCCGCCTCAACCGGTCGACGGACGGGGGCGAGCGACACCCGACGGCAGGCCGATGTGCAACGCCGCAGCGCGCAACGAGGTGACCGTCCTGGTGCTGCGCTACCCCGACCGCGAGCCGGTGACCGTCTGGACGAACGCGAACTGCCGGGTGTCGATCACTGCCACGCACGGGCGGGCGCTGGACTCCGAGGTCTTCTCGACGTTCCTCGACCGGTACCGGGCACAACTCGTCGCCACCACCGACCCGGCCACGATCACCAGCCCGGACTGCCCGGTCACGATCCCCGCCGACCGGGTACGGAACAAGCCGTCCAACCCGGGGCCACCGGACCGGATCCGGCTCGACAACAGCGACCCCTACGACACGGTCCTGCCGACCCCTCTGGTCGAGGTCACCGCCTGTCGGTACGAGGTGGACGACGGCACCGCCGAACTGGTCCGGCAGGAGCGGCGGCGCGCGGGAGCCGACGACCTGCGCCCGGTGCTCAACGGCACGTTCGACCGAAAGGCCATGAGCAGCGACTGCGGCGGGTGGCCGGGCTATCCCGCGCCCACCGCGTTCGACACGCTGACCGTGGCCGACGCGACCGGTGCCACGGCCGAGTTCTGGGTCCGGCACATCCCCTGCCGCAGCGCCCGGCACTTCTACGGTGCCAACAAGCAGGTCACCGCACCGTTGCTCGACGCGCTCACCGACCTGCTCGGCCCGCCGCCCGCCCCGTAGCGGTCAGGCGTACGGGGGGCGGGCGTACGCGGCCCGGAGGGCGGCCAGTCCGGGTGCCTTCGGGCTGAGCGTGCCCCAGCCGGAGTTGAAGTAGTTGGTGCGGGCGATGATCGGACCGCGCTCGGCGTTGAGCCGGGCGATGGCGGCCGGCACGGTGGCGATCCAGGCCGGCTGGTCGGGGATCTCGGCGGCGCGTACCCCCCACTCGGCGATGAGCACCGGGCGGGACAGGGCCACCGGGCCGAGGTCGGCCACGGCCCAGTCCTTCGTCCGGCGGAACCGGTCCAGTGCGGTGTGCGAGGCGCTGGTGGCGTAGACGTTCCATTGGAGGAAGTCCAGCCGCGACATCAACGACTCCGGGTGGGTGCGCTGGAAGCAGGGCCGGTCGAAGCCGCCGAGACCGACCGAGAAGGTGGTCCCCTGCGGCAGCGCCTTGGCCCGGAACCAGTTCACGATGTACGTCATCGCCTGCACCGCACGGGCGTCCGACTCCGCCCAGGTGTACGCCCGGCCGGACTCGGTGGTGCCGAACTCGTGGTCGGTGTCCAGCTCGGAGGCGAGCTGGATGTTCACCCCGAACCCCATGGTGCGGTACTGCGACAGCGCCCGGGCGAAGAGTCCGTCGCACTGCCCGGCGAGCACCTGGCCGTAGCCGTACGCCTTCGGCCAGACCGCGCCGGGACGCTGCTGGATGGTCATCGCCGGAGCGGGCACGACGTAGCGCACCCCGTCGACGGTGAAGGTCTGCGCCCCGGTGTCGGTCGCCCCGTAGTGCTTGAGCTCCAGCACCATGTTGATCTGGATCCCACCCCGGCCGAGGGTGACCAGCCACGGGCGGTTGTAGCCGGGGAAGACGTAGCTGTCGGCGAAGCTGCGGTACTGGGTCAGCGACCGGAAGTTGCCCCCGGCCATGTCGGCGGTCGGGTCGGCGTTCCCGGACAGGTAGTAGCCGCCGAGCACCGGCGGCGTGATCGCGTAGTCGACGGCGGCGGTGGCGGCCTGCCCGGTGGAGTCGCGCACGGTGACGGTGACCCGGGCCATCACGCCACCGCCCGGTACACGGCCACCGCGCCGTTGTCCGACACCCGCGTCCAGGTGCGGCCCGAGCTGTCGGTGACGGCGACGGTGAGTGGGTCGATGACGGCGGTGACCTTGGCCGGCGCGCTGCTGTTGCCCTGCGCGTCGGTGACCACGACGGTGACGGTGAGCGTCTTGGTGTCCGGGTCGCCGTAGGTGACGGTGAGCAGCATCTGCGCCCCGGGGGCGTAGGTGCTCGCGTTGAGGGCGGCGGTGACGGTGGGAGCGGCCATGGCTGCGCCTTCCTGGCTCGATCGCCGTGACCGGCGGAGTGCCCCGTCGGCCCGGCGGGAGATGCGGCGGCGGCCGGAGCGGGCAGGTGTCCGCTCCGGTGGAGGATCCGGCGTGATGACGGTGGCGACGTCGCTGTCGGGCGGGGGGCGGGCGTCCGCCCGACCCGCAGGCGGCCCGTCGGACGTGGCCCGCCGTCCGCAGCCGCTTCACCTGCTACAACAGTGCGTCAGGAGAGGACCTGTCGTCCTGTCTATTTACGGACATATCGATTCTTATGAGGATGGCACATGAAGTACCTGATGCTGATCTACGGCAACGACGAGATCTGGGGCAGCCTGCCGGACGGCGACCTGGCCACGCTGATCGGCGAGGTGGACGCCTTCAACCAGGCGCTGCGCGACTCCGGCGAACTGGTCGACTCGCAGGGCCTGGAGACCCGCCCCCGCGCGGTCCGCATGGTTGACGCCGCGCCGGTCGTCACCGACGGGCCGTACCTGGAGGCCAAGGAGTACGTCGGGTCGTACTTCGTCATCGACGTGGACAGTGAGCAGCGTGCGCTGGAGATCGCCCGGTCGTACCCGGGGCTGCGGATGGGCACCGGGATCGGCGGCGGTCTGGAGGTCTGGCCGCTGATGACCCACGGAGCCGGGAACTGAGCCTGGACGAGGCCACCGCCGACCTGCTGCGCCGGCTCGCCCCGCAGGTGCTGGGCACCCTGGTACGCCGCTACGGCGACTTCGCCACCGCCGAGGACGCGGTGCAGGAGGCGCTGGTCGCCGCCGTCGAGGCGTGGCCGCGCGAGGGCGTACCGGAACATCCCTCGGGCTGGCTGCACACCGTGGCCGCCCGCCGCTACGTCGACCAGGTCCGCACCGAGGCGGCTCGGACCCGCCGGGAACGGAACGCCCACGACGCCCTGCCGCGGGACGCGCTCGTCGCCCCACCGCCGGACGCCACCGCACCGCCCCGCGACGACCTGCTGGAGCTGTTCCTGCTCTGCTGCCATCCGGCGCTGCCCGCACCGGCGCAACTCGCGCTCACCCTGCGGGCGGTCGGTGGGCTCACCACCGCCGAGGTGGCCGCCGCGTTCCTGGTGCCGGAGAAGACCATGGGGCAGCGGATCGTGCGGGCCAAACAGCGGTTGCGCGAGGCGGGCGCACGGTTCGCCCCGCCGCAGGCGGCGGACCGGGGCCGTCGGCTGGCCGTGGTCCGGCAGGTGCTGTATCTGATGTTCAACGAGGGGTACAGCGCCAGCAGCGGCCCCGAGCTGCGTCGCGCCGACCTGACCCGGCAGGCGCTACGGCTGACCCGCCGGTTGCACGAGCGGCTGCCGGACGACGGGGAGACGGCCGGGCTGCTCGCGTTGATGCTGCTGACGGAGGCGCGGGCGGCGGCCCGGGTCGGCCCGGACGGCGACCTGGTGCCGCTGGCCGACCAGGACCGTCGGTGGTGGGACCGGGCGGCGATCGCCGAGGGCTGCGCGCTGGTCGCG